>JAHLFI010000055.1 GCA_018883865.1 Candidatus Oceanisphaera merdipullorum | reverse complement strand
GTACTGTATGAAATAGCTCGCCGAGCACGCGGGTGCGTTGCGCTTCTTCGTAACGGGGATGCAAGGCGGAAAGCTTGATAGAGATAGAAGGACGGGGGACTGCCTTATTGTTTAAAGCGGCGTTGCCAATGGCCGTAATGGCGTTGGCATAAGCCTGATAATACCGCTCGGCATCGAGCGCCGTCATGGCGGCCTCGCCCAGCATGTCGTAAGAATGTGAGTAGCCGAGCGTTCGGGTCTTGCGGCTGGCCTTAAGTGCCTCTTTAATATCCCGGCCTAATACAAATTGCTTACCCATGATCTTCATGGCCGCCCGTATTGCCCTGCGCACTACCGGCTCGCCTAAGCGGTTAATCAGGCGGCTGACTACACTGGCCGGATGCGCGGCTAGTTCTGAGTCTATGCCTGTGTGGTCGAGGTGCAGTAACTTGTCGGCCAGCATTAGGCTCCAAGTGGCAGCATTTACCCATGTCGAATCGCTGTGTCCAACTTCTTGTGCCCAATCGCCACCTGAGAGTTTATCTTTGATTAAGGCGTCTTGCGTAGCGCGGTCGGGAATGCGTAGCAAGGCTTCTGCCAAGCACATTAAGATAATCCCCTCTTGGGTGCTTAGGCTGTATTGTTGCAAAAAAGCGGTTAGGCCCGCTGAGCGACTGGCATTGCGCACTTGGCTGACCAGTCGCTCGGCCTTGGCCTGCAGCTCGGCACTATCAAGGGGGGCTTGATCGATAAGCGCGGCTACATAAGTCTCTTCAGCCACGCAATATTGCTGACTAATTTGCTGGCGCAAATGGCTTAGGTCTTGAGATTGAGTGATGGGGGAAAAGACAGAGGCAACCGAAAACATAAGGCACTCCTAACGGCGTTATGGCTGTTAATAAGCTATCTGATTTAACAGCCAATCACAGTAGCGCTCATGAGCTTTGCGATCTCGGTAGCGTAATTTACTTACTGTGCTCACTTACGGCTTGGTGTTAGAGGCGAGTGTTGCAAAAGCACATTTTCGCCAGCGGCCACTGCACGCATCATTGAAAGGCGGCAGGGGTCTAATGAATATCAGTTTCGACAAACGGGGTGTTATGAGTGAAATAGGCCATAAAAGTATGCCCAGCGCGTATTGTTTACCGGCTTGGCCTTGGTGTTTGAAGTGGGAAAATTTTATATCGGGTATGAGATGGCGAGCGTATTACCCAGCTAAAGCGATTAGCATCAGACAAAAAAACACCGTCGACAGACGGTGTTTTTGGTTGAGCTGGACGTTTGGTACTGGGTACGGCTAGATTAATTCATCCAACGGCCTTGATTGCGTTTTCTACGACGCAACGGGATCAAGGGCAGCAAGAAGCCGACCAAGGCACCTATGCCGGCCACTATACCGCCATTGATTAACCAGTCGAGGCGCATACTATGCTCTTTATCGTCCATTAAGCTGGTAAGGCGTAGATTCTCGCTCTCCAACTTATCATGCTGGGCGCGCAGCTGTTCGAGCTCAGTTTGCTGCTCGGCCAGTGCTTGGTCTTGCAGTTGCAGGCGATTGGTTTTATCCACTATGTCTTGCTCGTGGCGCTCATCCACCGAGCTTAATTGTTCTTTAGTGGTTTTTAGCGAGTCTTCTAGTTTAGCTACCTTGGAGCGAAAGCTTTCTGCGTTTTGCACAAACTCGCCCTCTACCCAACCGGTGCGGCCATCTGCGTCACGAATGTGCACGTACTTGGTTTGGGGGTCGCGAGCCAGTTCGGTGACGCTTTCACCGGCTTTAATCGAGCCTAAAATGCGGAATTTATTGCTGGGACCCGCATGTAGGTAAGCATACACATCATCAGATATATAGCGGTTGGCGGCGTGGGCCGTGTTTAGCCAAGTGAGGCTACACAGCAATGCCATAAGAAGTTTCAATTTCACCTAATGTTCCTTCACTCTCTTTGATAAGGTCATGGTAATGGCTGCAAGGGGGCAGGACAAGAAGAAGGGGGCACTTAGGCCCCCTTAAAACATCCATTAAGGTGCGTTTTAGTTAAACGCCCACTTAATGATATAGAAGAAAATAATAGACAAGATAGCCCCGGCAGGCAGGGTCACTACCCAAGAAACCACTATATTACGCAATACGTTAAGGTTTAATGCCGCAATACCGCGAGCCAAGCCAACACCCATTACCGCGCCCACTAGGGTCTGGGTCGTAGAAATAGGCAGGCCGGTACCAGATGCGACCACCACTGTCGCAGCTGTAGCCAGCTGAGCTGCAAAGCCACGGCTAGGCGTGAGGTGCGTAATGCCGGTACCTACGGTTGCCATTACTTTGTGGCCCATAGACGCCAGACCAATAACGATACCAATGCCGCCCAAAGGCAATATCCACCAAGCAATGCTGGACTTGGCTGCAATTTCGCCAGAGCTTTGCACTATGCCCACTACCGCAGACAAAGGTCCGATGGCATTGGCGACGTCATTTGAACCGTGGGCAAACGCCATGGCACAAGCAGTGACTATCATCAGAATGCCAAACACCTTTTCCACGTTGGTGAATTGCATGGCTCTGTCATCTTCACTGTCGTATTGTTTGCGCTTGATATAAAAACCACACAGCACAGCGGCAAGCAATGATACTAGTACAGAGACAGTGGTACTTTCTGCTTCGCTCACGTCCAAGCCCAGGTGCTTAAGGCCCTTGTTCAAGGTTACTAAGCAAATCACCATGACGGTCATGAAGATGTAAGCAGGTACATATTTCTTGGCGGCGGCCAGTGGTTTATCGGCATTGAAAATAAGCCGTTGCACGCTGATAAAGATAAAGTACGCCAATAAGCCTGAGATAGCAGGGGTCACGACCCAAGAGCCGACTATGCCCCCCACTTTACCCCATTGCACGGCATCAGACCCTAAAGACACCAGTGCGAAGCCGATGATGGCGCCAATGATAGTGTGGGTAGTCGAGACCGGCCAACCATAGTAAGACGCCACTAACAGCCAAGTGCCTGAGGCTAATAGCGAGGCTATCATACCAAACACCAATATATCCGGCTGACCGGCATAGGCGGCGGAGTCTATGATGCCGTCTTTGATGGTGGCGGTCACTTCACCGCCTGCTAAGTAAGCACCGGCGAACTCGAAAATCATGGCGATAATAATCGCCTGCTTGATGGTCAGTGAGCGTGTGCCCACAGAAGTGCCCATGGCGTTCGCCACATCGTTAGCACCTATGCCCCAGGCCATAAAAAAGCCAAAGACCGCCGCTATTAAAATTAGCAGAAAACCGTAGTTAGAAATGATATCCATTTTTGTACCTTGTTATGTCGCTCAGGAGCGGGACAGCATCAGTTCTAAACGGGCACCTACCCGTTCGGCCTGATCTGCCAGATCACCGACCCACTCAATGATTTTGTATAAAAACATGATATCGATAGGATTATAACCATCCTCAATGAGATGCAGCTGTTTACGCAGTTTGGCTTGCATCACATCGGTATCATCTTCTATACGATCAAGTTGGTTGATCATATCTGAGACCAAATCCATCTCACGACCTTTAAAGCCGGTTTCTAGCAGCTCGTCGAGTTCGTCAATGGCTTTGGCTGCCTGTGCTGTGGCATCTATGCAACGGCTGAGGTAAACCATAAAGGCAGATTGAAGTGGCAGCGGAATAGCCATCTGGCGACCAATGATACGGCCTGAGATGTCTTTCGCCTTATTGGCGATCTTATCCTGCTGGGTAAGCAGCTCTAACATGTCGGTGCGTTCCACCGGCATAAAGAGGCCGCGAGGCAGTTTGAGACGGATTTCCCGTTTCAACGCATCGGCTTCCCGTTCTAGCTGTGAAATATGGCGTTGAATAAGCTCCGCTTGTTCCCAATCTCTTGCCCACATGGCGTCAAAAAAAGGCACTAGCTGCTGAGCTGCTTCATGGACTTTCGCCACATGCTTTTGCAACGGCTTAATAGGAGACTTAGCAAAAAGCCCCAAAATAGTATTTACTGACATGGCTAACCCTGTGTCGGTGAAAAAACACTCGATACATCTATGTGGCGCGAATGGTAACGTAACTATAAAGGCAAGAAAACAGCATTTTTAATAATACTCTTGATCTTGCCCCTTGTTATTTATTTTTCACATTAAAAATCAACAATTTGGAATTTTAGAACGCGCTTATGAATACTGAAATAGAGCTGAAGTTTCTGGTGTCACCTGAGTTTGTTGGTCTCTTACCCACATTATTAGCAGGCTATAACGTCAACCACCAAGACCAAAAAACGCTAGCAAATACTTACTTTGACACCCCAGATTTAGCGCTCGGGCGCATGAAGGCGGGGCTGCGCATTCGCTGCCAAAACGGCAGGTTAGAGCAAACCATAAAGCTGGCGGGCAGCCAAGTAGGCGGCTTACATCAAAGACCGGAATACAATATCGATCTCACTGTGGCTGAGCCAGATTTAAGCCTGTTTCCCGCGGAAATTTGGCCCATCGATTTTTCAGTCAGCCAAGTACAAGCGCAGTTACGACCTTTATTTAGTACCGACTTTGTGCGCGAGCGTTGGCTAATCAGGCTTAACGATACAGAGATCGAGCTGGCGCTAGACCAAGGAGAGGTAAGATCCGGGCTGCAACAAGAAGCCATTCAAGAGTTGGAGCTGGAGTTAGTGAGCGGTGAGGTAGCAGGATTATTTGCGCTAGCCGAGCAACTGCTGAGTCAAGGTGGCTTGCGTCTATCCGATGTGTCAAAGGCAGAGCGTGGTTATCGTTTAGCCGGCTTGGCGGCGGGCCCGCAGCTGCAAGCGCTTACTTTCTCATCCGAACCGCCAGCTCATGATAAGCCGGCCTTGTTGCCCATGCTCGCTCAAGGCGTTGCACACTGGCAGCATCATGAACAAGGTGTGCTGATGGAGGATGCTGCATTAGAAAAAGAGCCGTGGCTTGCTCAAGTACGAATCGGTATCGATTTAGTTGCACAGAGTCTGGCGTTATTACCAAAGGATGCCCCCGACTTGCTGCAAGAGCTGGCTTGGCTACAAGCGCAGCTACGCGAAGCCCAAGTGCCGGTGAACGAGCTGTTTTATGGCGCGCGTTATGGGCGTTTGTTGCTGCAACTCACTCGCTATTTATATGAGCAAGGCGCGCAGTAACCGCTAGCACCTTCACCAAATTAACACCGCATAAATGACGGCGGCCAAGCGCATGATTAATATGCGCTTGGCCGCTGTGCCTTGGGCTGAACAGTGATAATCTGCGGGACTCGCCCTGCCATCAATATTAAAGGATACCTCCATGCTTGCCATGCCCGCCTTGTTGCAAACACAGGCCGATAAACACTGGTCGCGTTTCAAAGAGCGTGCGCCTGAGTGGGTCGAGCAGTTATCGGTTGGGCGAGCCGCTCAGTTGCAGATGCTGTTCGCTTGCAGTGACTTTGCCGCGCACAGTTTATGCCAACAGCCTGAGCTGGCGTTGGAGTTTGATGACGCCACCGAGCTTTATCACAGTGACCGAGCGGGCAGTTACGGGCCGTTACTGGCGGCTAAACTCGCTGACGTTACCGACGAAGCCAAGGTGTTGCGTATTTTACGCCAGTTTCGCCGTAAGCAATTACTGCTGATTGCGTGGCGAGAAATGCTGCTCGGCGCCGAGGTCGAAGAAAGTTTTGTGCATATCTCAGCCTTGGCGGATGCGCTGATTTTGGCTGCCTATCGTTGGTATTACCAAAAACTGTGTAATGAAGTGGGTACGCCGACGGATGCCAATGGCAAAGCGGTGCCCTTGTTGATTATTGGCATGGGCAAGCTGGGTGGGCGAGAGCTGAATTTTTCGTCAGATATCGATCTGATTTTTACCTTTCCTCATAATGGCGTCACTCAAGGTGGGCGGCGCGAGCTGGCCAATCAGCAATTCTTTATTCGTCTCGGCCAAAAGTTGGTAAATGCGCTGCATCAAACCACCGCCGATGGGCAGGTATATAGAGTAGATATGCGCCTGCGGCCTTTTGGTGAGTCGGGCCCGCTGGCGGTGAGCTTTAACGCCATGGAAGAGTATTACCAAAATCATGGCCGTACTTGGGAGCGCTACGCCATGGTGAAGGCGCGCATCATTAATGGCGAGGGCCGATACAGCGATCAGCTGCGGGCCATGCTTAGGCCGTTTGTGTTTCGCCGTTACATCGATTTTGGCGTGATTGATTCCTTACGCCAGATGAAAGCCATGATCGCCGCCGAAGTACGCCGCAAAGGCCTGCATGACAACATTAAGCTGGGTGGCGGTGGCATTCGGGAAATTGAATTTATTGCCCAAGTGTTTCAGCTGATCCGCGGCGGCCGTGAGCCTTCGCTGCAAGTGCGTCACTTGCCTACTGCGCTGTCCGCCATAGCGGCGCTGGGGGATTTATCGGCCTCAGATGCAGAACAGTTGCATCAAAGTTATCGCTTGCTGCGCCGAGTCGAGAATTTCTTGCAGGCCTTCGACGATCAGCAAACCCAAACCCTGCCCACTGATGAATTGAATCAAACGCGTTTAGCTTGGCTAACCGGTCATGACAATTGGCAAGCCTTTTATCAGACCATACAAGCCACCATGAGTCGCGTGCATCGCCACTTCGAAGGCTTAATTGGTGATAATACCGAAGCCGAAGAAGAGGGCGCCGAGCAAATTTGGTTTGATATTTGGCAAACAGAGTTAGAGGTTGCCGAGCTGCTGCCGCTGTTGCAAGAGCAAGGGTTAACTGAGCTAAAGGCCCAGCAATTGTCGGCTAGTTTACTGAGCTTTAAGGCAGAATATTCACGCCGCGCCATGGGGCCCCAAGGTCGCCAAGCGCTGGATAAACTCATGCCGGTGCTACTCGATAAAATTCAGTACAGCGAGACGCCGCATCGCTTGTTTGACCGCGTGCAACACATCTTGCTGCACATAGTCACCCGAACCGCCTATTTGCAGCTGTTGGTCGAAAATACCAGCGCGCTAAAGCAACTGCTGCGCTTGTGCGAGGCTAGCTCCTTGGTGGCCGAGCAATTGGCGCGCTTTCCAATTTTGCTCGATGAGCTGTTATTGCCACAAACCTTGTATGAACCTATCCCATTAGAGTGTTATCGGGATGAGCTGCGCCAATTTTTGCTGCGGGTGCCGGAAGAAGACGTAGAGCAACAAATGGAAGCACTGCGCCAATTTAAGCAAATTCAATTACTGCGCATCGCCGCCGCAGATATTGCTGACACCTTGCCGCTGATGAAAGTAAGCGATCACTTAACCTGGTTGGCCGAGGCGATAGTGGATGAAGTGGTGAATCAGGCGTGGGTGCAAATGACCGAGCGCCACGGCGTACCAGAAGAACTCGCTAACAGCACTGAGCGCGGTTTTGGTGTGGTTGCCTATGGAAAATTAGGCGGTATAGAGCTGGCCTATAGCTCGGACTTGGATCTGGTGTTTGTGCAACAGTCGGGCTTAAACGGCCAAACCAATGGCCCTCGGCCTTTAGATGTGCGCCAATTTTACCTGCGCCTCGCTCAGCGTATTATTCACTTATTTAGCACGCGCACCGCCAGCGGCGTGCTTTATGAGCTAGATATGCGGCTGCGTCCCAGCGGTGATTCTGGCCTTATGGTGATACCCGTGGATGCCTATCAGCAGTATTTATTAAACCAAGCTTGGGTGTGGGAGCAGCAAGCGCTAGTGCGCAGCCGTTTTATTGTTGGCGATGCGGCATTGGCTAAGACCTTTAATCACATTCGCCAACAGGTATTAAGTCAAACCCGAGACAAAACTGAGCTGGCGGCAGAAGTGCTTAAGATGCGCGAGAAAATGCGTGAGCATTTACTAACGGAGAAGAATGGTAAGGCTAACAGTGGAGAGTTTAACTTAAAGCAATCTCCTGGCGGCTTGGTCGATATTGAGTTTCTCACCCAATACTTAGTGCTGGCCTTTAGCCAAGAGCATTCACAAGCGCTCACCCGCTGGTCCGATAATATCCGTATTTTAGAATCGGCAGTGGCGGTGGGGTTGTTGGATGAACAAGAAGCCGAGCGATTAAAAGCCGCTTACTGCGCCATTCGTAACCGTGGCCATCGTCTCAGCCTGCTCGATGAACCCGGCCGAGTGCCAAACACAGAACTGTGCACAGAGCGAGATTGGGTAATAGAGAGCTGGCAGAAATGGCTGAAAAACAAGCCAAAAGCTTAACGCTGAGAGCTGGAAGATTACACCGATGTTGTCTTTAGGTTTTTCTTCCAGCTGCTAGCTTACCGCTTCCAGCTGCCCTCAATACCTATACGCCACCTCTGGTGGCGTAGTTTTAAAGCGTCTGTGTAACCACATATATTGCTCAGGCGCTAAGCGAATGGCGGCTTCTATTACCTGATTGGTGGCGATGGCATCTGCCTCGTCGTCGCCTATGGGGAAGTTGGCCATGGGCGCTTGAATTAATAAACGATAGCCATTTTTTTCACGAATGGTAAAGCAGGGCAGAGTGACGGTATTTTTTACGCGCGCCAGCGTTGCTGTGCCCGTGATAGTGGCCGCTTGCTCCACGGCAAAAAAGGGGACAAATACGCTGGCGTGACTGCCGTAGTCATGGTCTGGCGCGTACCAAAGGGCATCGCCTTGGCGCAGCGCCTTGAGCATGCCTTTAATGTTTAAGCGATCCACCAAGTACTTGTTGGAACGGCAACGGCCCTCGACTTGGGCATATTCCAATACCGGATTGGTGTTAGGGCGATACACGCCCACACCTGGGCGATACAGGCCAAATTGGCGAGCATTCAGTTCTAGCGTTAAAAAGTGAGCCGACAGCAGCAGCATGCCCTGATTGTTGGCCACGGCGGCATCCACATGCTCTGTGCCTTCCATGCGGGTAATAGCGCGCATCCGCCAGTCGGGCCAAAACCATGCCATGCCGGTTTCAAATACCGCACAGCCTACGCTTTCAAAGTTAGCTGTGAGTATGCGCTCACGCTCAGCTTCATCCCACTCAGGGAAGGCTAACTCAAGATTGCGCCGAGCAATTTTCACTCGAGACTTTAGTACTCGCATCGATAAGCGGCCTAAGGCTCGGCCGAAGAGCATTTGCGCTCGCCAAGGCAATAGGGTCACTAGCAACCATAAGATGCTTAAGCCTAACCAGTTAAGTGCATAGCGCGGGTGTAATAGCGCGAAAGAAAAAGAAGAGGGTCGAGAATCTTGCCCAGCTATTGCCATAAACCATGATCGCCATAAACAATTAATGAGGGAATTCTAATTAACTTGAGGGGTAATGACTAGCCCTGCGCGTAGCCGCCAGCGGTAAGTTTTAAGCTGTCCGCATAAAGAACACCCCCATTTATCATCTTGTGTGTCTAGGCTGGCTGAGGAGCTGCGCTGAGCTTGGCGTTTTGTGATGGTTTATCGCTGACGGCTGACGGCTATGCTTTGCGAGCGTTTGTGATAAGATTTCGACTTTCCCTTGTGCAAAAGAGTGACACCATGAAAATCAAGTTACCGGAATTCGATAGCGCTAATGTGCTAGTGGTAGGCGATGTGATGTTAGACCGTTATTGGTCTGGTCCCACTAAACGCATTTCACCTGAGGCGCCGGTACCTGTGGTTAAGGTGGAGCACAATGAGGAACGGCCAGGGGGGGCTGCTAACGTGGCGCTCAATATTGCCGCTCTGGGTGCCAAAGCCCGCTTGCTCGGCTTAACCGGCGAAGATGAAGCCGCGGTAGCCTTACAAGATAAGATGCAAGGTGTGGGCGTGGAATGCGATTTTGTGCGCTTAAGCAGTCATCCTACTATTACTAAGCTGCGGATCATGAGCCGTAACCAGCAATTGCTGCGTTTAGATTTTGAAGACAGCTTTGGCCCCGATGATGCGGCCCCGCTCACTGAAAAAACGCGCAGCGCCTTAAGTCACGCCGGCGTGCTGGTACTGTCCGATTATGCCAAGGGCGCACTGACTCAGGTGCAGGCTTTGATCCAAGAAGCCAACGCCGCGGGTGTGCCGGTCCTGGTGGACCCGAAAGGTTCTGACTTTGAAAAGTATCGTGGCGCTACCTTGCTCACACCCAACATGACCGAATTTGAAGCCGTGGTCGGTAATGTCAAAGACGAGCAAGATTTAGTTGAGCGTGGTCGTGAATTAATTAAAAAATACGATCTTAAAGCGTTATTAGTTACGCGCTCTGAGCACGGCATGACCTTGATTCACGCCGACGATCATGAGCTGCACTTACCCGCTCAAGCTCATGAAGTGTTTGACGTGACCGGTGCCGGCGATACGGTGATCGCCACTCTCGCTACCGCGCTTGCGGCAGGCCTGCATTTGGATGAAGCCTGTGCGCTCGCCAACGTTGCCGCCAGCATAGTAGTGGGTAAGCTGGGCACCTCAACTGTATCCGCCATCGAGCTGGCCAATGTCTTATATGGCACGCCAGAGTCGGGTATGGGCGTGGTTACCGAGCAGCAGCTTAAGCAAGTGATGGATGCCGCCCGTCGTCGTGGTGAAAAAATCGTGATGACCAACGGTTGCTTCGATATTTTGCACGCCGGTCACGTGTCGTATTTAAACCACGCTCGCAAGCTCGGCGACCGCTTAATCGTAGCGGTGAATACCGATGCTTCGGTCCGCGCGCTGAAAGGCGATGGCCGCCCCGTTAATACTGTTGATCGTCGCATGGCGGTATTGGCAGGCCTAGGCGCCGTGGATTGGGTGGTGCCTTTTGCTGAAGACACACCGCAGCGCTTAATTGCCGAAACCCTACCAGACGTACTGGTAAAAGGCGGCGATTATAAGCCAGAAGAGATTGCTGGCTTTGAAGAGGTGACCGCCAACGGCGGCGAAGTAAAAGTGCTAAATTTCGAAGAAGGTTGCTCCACTACTGCCATTATTCAAGCGATCCGTACTCGCGGCTAAAACGAGCGGTAAGCAAGAAGCTAAAAGAGAAAAAACTAAGCTAAACATAAAAAACCGAGCCCATAGGCTCGGTTTTTTATTCGTGAATCGATTCTGGTCAGAACTATTGCATCCACATAAATATCACAAACAAAAACACCGATACTATAAGTGATAAATAAAATAGCCATTCCATATATTTCATTAATTTTGGTAAGAAGTAAAATTTTCGAGTGCTATGTGTACTTTGTATGTTTCCTTGAAGTTTATCTATTTCTATGTCACATAGAGCGCGGAGCATACCTGCCATTATCATGGATTCACCATAAGCCGTAATCGAACCAAATAAAATTACAGCAGCATTTGCTGTTAATGCTGAGTTTAAAATTACGATACAGTGTATATCTTCAGATTTTAAAAATAGAAGGTTAATGATGATTGAAAAAGCACCCGTTGCTATCAAAGTTAACCAACGTATGTATTCGAATTTTTTTGCACCCTTAATTCTGAATATTTATTAAAGTGACTTTGTGATATATTAAATTTACCTGAAAATCCTAATGCTCATCAGGAATATGTTGTTTGTTGGGTTAGTGGCTCTGGTTTCCTTGTGTTTGAGTGGGTACCACCGCAGTCCGCTGAGTTAGTCCGCATCCGTATCCAAATGAAAAGTATGCAGAATTCGGTGGGCAACGGGGGTGAACATTATGCCTAGTGAGGTGGCGAACACTAAGCTGATATATAAGCCATATAGGCTGAGAAATATTTTCCCCGCCGCACTGACAGGTACGCTAAGCACCCCCAGCCCGCCGATCACAAACACCGCATGTAAAAAAGCATCGTGCCAAGACATCTGCTCCAGATACATAAAACCCAACATGCCAAACAAGATAGAGCCAGCAAACACTAAGATGGCAACGAGGGCATGAATGATAAGTCGCCAATAAAACTGGCGGCGGCTTAGTAACGGCTGATCTTTAGATTCATACATAAGTTAAACCTCGAAAATTAATGTCTGATCAAGGTGCTGGCCAGTATAGGCTTAGGCTTTAGCATTATAAAAAAGCACCGCAGCTAAAAGCTCGGTGCTTTTTACTTAACGTTTGGTGCCTAGCGTTGAATGCCAGACGTTACTGCTTTATCAAACCATTATTAAGTTCGACTAAGTCTTGCTCGGTTAAGTTACCGGCAGCTTGTTTGAGCTCTAGCTGTTTGAGCACATAGTTATAACGCGCGGCCGCCAGATTTTGCTTGGCATTATACAGCAGACTAATGGCGTTCAGCACATCAACTATGGTACGGGTACCCACTTCATAACCGGCTTCGGTGGCGTCTAATGCGCTTTGTGCAGAAAGCACAGACTGTTCTAAGGCGCTTACCGAGCTGGCAGATGAGCTAACGTCGTTAAAAGAGGAGTAAACCTGACTTTTAACGGTGCGAAAGCTGCGCTCTAATTCCTCGCTGGCGGCCACATAATTAAACTGCGCCTGTTTCACTTGAGAAGTAGTAGCGCCACCGCTGTAGATAGGTAGGTTAAAGGATAATCCCACTACCGCTTGGTTGTTGGTGCCACTGCCACCGCCACCGCCACCTTGAGACAATGCCGAGCTATCGGCATAATCATTGTATTGGCTACCTACAGCGGCATTAAGATCCAGCGTGGGAGCATGGCCTGCTTCGGCCAAGCCAATTTGTTCGTTGGCGATGTCTTTAGCGATACGCTGTTGATGTAAGAGCAGATTTTGTTCCAACGCAATTTCTAGCCAAGCATCGGCGCTAATCACAGATTGTTGTGGACTAAACAATTCGGTATTGAGCTTATCCAAGTTGGCGTAACCCCGGTTGGTTAGCTCGCGCAGAGTTTCTTTGGCGTTATTAACGTCATTCTGGGCGCTAATTTCTTCGGCTCGGGCCTGATCATATTGAGCTTGTGCTTCATATACGTCTGTCATGGCGTTTAGCCCCACTTCAAACTGCAGCTTAGTTTGCTCGAGCTGACGTGCAACGGCCTCTTTATTAGCCTGCACAAAACTCAGGGTATCTTCGGCGTTGAGTACGGAAAAATAGGCCTGCGTGGTGCGCAGTATCAGATCTTGCTGTACTTGCTTGTAAATGACGTCAGCTTGAGTGGCCTGCTTTTCGGTGATATTCAGATTAGCCCACGCAGATTTACGATACAAAGCTTGGCCTAGGTTTAAGCTGGCGCCCACCGTATTTACGTCACTGATGGTACTATTTTTTACATAGTTGGCATCCGCGCCTAAATTTACCTGTGGCAATAAGGGGGCGCGGGACTCGTTGATTTTCTCGAAGGCGGAGTCGCGCACCGCTTTGGCTTGGCGTACTTGTGGATCATTTAGCGTCGCTTGCTGATAAATATCGAGTAAGTCTTCGGCTTGAGTCGGACCTGCTATACAAAGCAAGATTAGAGTCGACAGTAGCGTTTTGTTCATTATTTTTGCCTTATGTAACAGGTAAGCCGTAAGCCATGAAGCTGAGTGAGGCAGGCCGAGTATTTTTAGTGGGTAAGTATAAGAGTAACATCAGTATTCTGGGTTAGGCAGTTTATTAACCAGCAGTTAGCTTAGTACTAATATTCAGTGTGAGCATTTAGCTTTTAACTCTCAATTTTTAACCCAGTTACTTAAAGAATTACTAATAAAGTAGATTATTTATGAATGAACGTTCATTCACTTTAACGCTAGTCTAAAATTTGGCGTTAAAAAGTCAAGAAAGGAGTGGCCATGAATCGTAAACAAGGGCCCCAATTTGGGTCACAAGACTGTGAACTAATCGAGGAGCTTCCCGGCTACCAAGGCTTTTTTAAGCTAGTGCGGCTGCGCTTACGCCATAAATTGTTTGCCGGCGGCTGGAGCAAGGAGATCACCCGCGAGCTGTTTGTGCGTGGCCATGCGGCGGCAGTTTTACCTTACGATGCCGTGCGCGATGAAATTATCTTAGTGGAACAATTTCGGGTTGGCGCAGTCTTTGAACAAAGCACTCCTTGGCTATTCGAAATAGTGGCTGGCATAGTAGACGAAGGCGAAACGGCGGAAGACGTAGTGCGCCGCGAGGCGGTAGAAGAGGCGGGATTAGTGCTTGGCCGCTTAACGCCGATCAGCAGTTATTATCCAAGCCCTGGCGCTTGCAGCGAGCGCATTAGCTTATTTTTAGGCGAGTTGGATGTCAGTCTTGCGCCGACACAGGGTGGTTTGAGTGATGAGAACGAAGATATAGGGGTGCATCGCGTGCCGAGACTCTTAGCCATGCAATGGCTGGCCGACGGCAAACTCGATAACGCCAGCACCATTATTGCGCTGCAATGGTTGGCCCTACGACTTGCCGGTGTGGGTGATTTTGAGTCATAACGAGCAAAGAGTAAGGGAAGCTCACTCTTTGGGTTGAGTACTTCTTTAGCCTTGGTGTTATCTTGTGCTCCTAACTTTTCGCCTTAACTGGTGCTATGTGAGAAAGTTTCAGTCATCAAAGTAAGTATCTAGATTAAGCAAGACAAGGCCATCCGTAATGGCTGGCAAGGAGCAATGATTTGAATAGCGTGATCCCACGTCGGTATGTGCCGGATTTAAAGACGCTACAGCGCACTTGCGATGTGAACTATATGGCGCTGATGAAACTGCTGCCCCATGGCGCCCAAGTGGACGATTGTGTATCGATAGGCATTAGCGAGCAGGTACTCTTTGTGCTCAAAATTTTAGATGTGGCCCCTTACACTTGGCACGTATCGATTGAGCAATGCACGCCACATTTACCTTCTTTTATGCGCATGAAGCTAAAAGTACGCCTTTATCATGATGTTAGAATGGCCGAAGTGTGTGCCAGTCAGCAGATTTTAACGCTGCGTTCGAGTTATTATTACCCCAATGACAAGATGCATCAGCGCAATGAAAAAGAGCAGGTGAACTTCTTTTTGGCCGAATGGCTGAAATGTTGCCTACAACATGGCTTTAGCACGGTTAAACAAATTTGAATCAGACGCCTAATTTTCTTGAGACCATAACGCTAACACCACACCGTCCCGACGGCGTGGTGGATTTGTTGCAAATCACGGACACCCATTTGTTTGCCAGCCGTGAGGCGGATTTTTTAGGCATAGCGCCCTGGCACAGTGCGCGCGCCGTGGTGGATGCGATCTTAGAAAATGCTCGCGAGTTGGACGTTACGCCGCAAGATTTTATTTTAGCAACCGGCGATCTTTCTCAAGACCAAACGCCGGAGTCTTATCGTCACTTTAGCGAGCTAATGGGCGAGCTTTCTCCCCCCATTTTTTGGTTGCCCGGCAATCATGATGACGGTCACTTAATGCAGGCTGAGTTAGATGCGGCGGGCATCAGCAATGCTAAACATCTTGTGTGCGGCCAGTGGCAGATGTTGCTGCTCGATACCCACCTCGATCATGAGACTTTTGGTGAGTTGTCGCCGGCGCAATTAACGTTACTCGAACAGGCTATTACTCAGTACCCTGAGCATCACTTATTGCTGGCAGTACATCATCAGGCGATCCCCGTAGGTTGTGCTTGGCTTGATCAACATAATTTGCAAAATAGCTCCGCCATGAAAGCCATCTTAGCCAAGCATCAGGCATCTAAAGTGGTGATGTGTGGTCATGTGCATCAAGGTTTTGATCAAAGTGAGCAGGGCATTCGTTATTTAGCCAGCCCTGCCACCTGCATTCAATTCAAGCCCTTGTCTGATGACTTTGCCCTCGACAGCATGGCGCCGGGCTGGCGTGCTTTGTCTTTGTATCCCGATGGGCGTTTAAGCACCCAAGTGTGGCGCTTGCCTCACTATGCCTTTGCCCCCGATTTTAGTGCGACTGGATATTAAGATGTCTACGCTGCTTTATTTACATGGCTTTAACTCTTCGCCGCAGTCTGTGAAAGCCCGCGAGATGCAGGATTACCTGCAACAAAAGCGCCCCGATATCCACTTTATTTGCCCGCAACTCGCCGCCACGCCGGCTGCCGCTTGGATGCAAATTGCCGCTATTTGTGCTGACATTCAAGGGCCATTTGGCGTGGCTGGCAGTTCCTTAGGAGGCTTCTTTGCCACGCAAGTGGCCGAACAATTTGGCGTGCGCGCCGTGGTCATCAATCCGGCCGTTAATCCCCATGTGTTGTTGGAAGATTACTTAGGTGAGCAAGTTAATCCTTATACCCTTGAGCGTTATTTACTGACCGAGCAACACATGGCTGAGCTCAGTGCGCTGCGCTTAATGGAGCCTACTTGCATGGATCGTATTTGGCTGCTGCAACAGCAGGGCGATGAGGTCTTGGATTATCGCGAAGCGCTCGAATTTTATCGTTTTGCTCGAGTGTGCATTCAAAAGGGCGGTGACCATTCCTTTATCGGTTTTCATCACTACTGCGCGCAAATCATCCGTTTTTTGGAGTTGTGAGTAAATGCCGTAAAGAGGGAATGTTGAGGCGAGGCGTTAAATACTGAATCTGGCAATTAAGGGGTAACTCCTCAGGCATTTCCTCTCACTTCTTGCGGTTATCTCACTACCAGCTGACAGGTCATAGCGCTAAGTAGTAAGATGCGACCCACGAATTCTGATTATTTAGGGTCAACATGTCATCCAGTCAATATACTGCTGATGCCATTGAGGTACTCAATGGCCTAGAGCCGGTGCGTCGTCGCCCTGGTATGTATACCGACACTACGCGGCCCAATCATCTCGGCCAAGAGGTTATCGACAACAGCGTCGATGAAGCACTCGCCGGCCACGCCACCAAGATAGAAGTGATATTGCACGCCGACCAATCGCTGGAAGTGATTGATAACGGTCGCGGCATGCCGGTGGATATTCACCCAGAAGAAGGCATCTCGGGCGTGGAGCTGATTTTTACCAAGCTGCATGCGGGCGGTAAGTTTTCCAATAAAAACTATCAATTCTCCGGCGGCCTTCACGGCGTGGGTATTTCCGTGGTCAGTGCCTTGAGCTCGCGCTTAGACGTGGCCATACGTCGTGGCGGTCAAGTGTATGAGATGGCCTTTGAGCACGGCAACAAGGTCAGTGAACTGACCGTGACCGGCACCTGCGGCCAGCGTAATACCGGTACCCGCATTCGCTTTTGGCCCGATGCCAGCTATTTCGACTCGGGCAGATTTTCCGTTTCTCGACTCAAGCATTTATTAAAAGCCAAGGCGGTGTTGTGCCCAGGTTTGACGCTGCGTTTCGAAGACAAGGTAAATGACGAAACCCTAGAGTGGTATTACGAAGACGGCCTACAAGATTACTTAGTTGAGTCGGTGAAGGACTACACCTGCCTGCCCGAAGTGCCGTTTGTTGGCAACTTTAGTACCGATCAATCGGCGGCAGAATGGGCACTGACTTGGTTGCCGGAAGGCGGCGAGGGCATAGGCGAGAGCTACGTAAACCTGATCCCCACCACCCAAGGTGGCACCCACGTTAATGGCCTGCGCCAAGGTCTGTTGGATGCCATGCGCGAGTTTTGTGAGTTTAGAAACTTATTGCCGCGCGGCGTGAAATTAACCCCCGACGATATTTGGGAGCGCTGCTCTTATATCTTGTCGGTGAAGATGCAAGACCCGCAGTTTGCCGGCCAAACCAAAGAGCGCTTGTCGTCTCGCCAAAGCTCGGCTTTTGTATCGGGTGTGGTGAAAGACGCCTTTAGTTTGTGGCTAAACCAGCACACTGAGCTGGCCGAGCAAATTGCTGAGCTGTGTATCAACAGTGCTCAGCGCCGTTTGCGCCAAGCCAAAAAAGTAGTGCGCAAAAAGGTCACTCAAGGGCCGGCCTTGCCCGGCAAGCTAACCGATTGCGCTTGCTCAGATCCCATGCGAGGCGAGTTGTTCTTAGTAGAGGGTGACTCGGCGGGCGGCAGTGCCAAACAAGCGCGAGACCGTGAATTTCAGGCGATCATGCCGCTGCGCGGTAAGATCTTAAACACCTGGGAAGTGGACTCGGGTCAGGTATTGGCCTCGCAAGAGGTGCACGATATTTCGGTGGCCATTGGCCTGGATCCTAACTCGGAAGACTTAAGCGAGCTGCGTTACGGCAAAATCTGCATCTTGGCGGATGCGGACTCGGATGGTTTGCATATCGCCACGCTGCTGTGCGCGCTCTTTATGCGCCATTTCCGCCATCTGGTTGAGCAAGGCCATGTGTACGTGGCGATGCCGCCTTTATACCGGATTGATATTGGTAAAGAGGTGCATTACGCACTGGATGAAAGCGAACGCGACGGCGTGTTAGAGCGTATTAAAGCCGAGAAAAAACGCGGCAAGATTCAGGTGACGCGCTTTAAAGGTCTGGGTGAAATGAACCCTAAGCAATTGCGCGAAACCACGTTGGATCCCAATACTCGCCGCCTTGTACAGCTGACGGTGGAAGATATGGAAGCCACTGAAACCTTGATGGACATGCTGCTGGCCAAGAAACGATCCAGTGATCGTCGTGAATGGTTAGAAACCAAGGGTAACTTGGTTGATCCGCTGGTCTGAGGAAAGGAATTAAATGAGTACGAACGATTTTACGATGGAAGGCGTCGAACGCCTGCCCATGCACACCTTTACCGAGCAGGCGTACCTTAACTACTCCATGTACGTGATCATGGACCGCGCCTTGCCGCACATAGGTGATGGCCTCAAACCGGTACAGCGGCGCATTATTTATGCCATGAGCGAATTAGGCTTATCCGCCACCTCTAAGCATAAAAAATCTGCCCGTACCGTGGGCGACGTGTTAGGTAAGTATCACCCGCACGGCGACTCGGCCTGTTATGAAGCCATGGTCTTGATGGCACAGCCATTTTCTTACCGCTATCCGCTAGTAGACGGCCAAGGTAACTGGGGCGCGCCGGATGACCCTAAGTCCTTCGCCGCCATGCGTTATACGGAAGCACGGCTGTCGCGCTACGCCGAATTATTGCTCTCGGAATTAGGCCAAGGCACTGTTGACTGGATCCCTAACTTCGATGGCACCATGGATGAGCCACGCGTGTTGCCCGCCCGTTTGCCGCATATCTTGATGAACGGTATTACCGGTATTGCCGTGGGCATGGCGACCGATATTCCGCCCCATAATATTCGCGAGTTAGCCGGTGCCTGCGTGCATTTGCTGGATAATCCTAAGGCCAGCGTGGCCGAACTGATGGAATTTGTGCAGGGTCCGGATTACCCGACCGATGCAGAAATCATTACGCCGCGCAGTGATATTCAAAAGATCTACGAGACGGGGCGGGGCAGCATCAAGATGCGCGCCGTCTACGAGATGGAGCATGGCGACATAGTTGTGACTGCGCTGCCGCATCAGGCCAGTAGCGGGAAAATTCTGGAGCAAATCGCCGCGCAAATGCAGGCCAAGAAGCTGCCTATGGTGGCGGACTTGCGCGATGAAGCGGATCATGAAAACCCCACCCGCTTGGTGATCATTCCGCGCTCTAATCGCGTTGACGTTGAACAGTTAATGCAACACCTGTTTGCCAGCACGGATCTGGAAAAGAGCTATCGCGTTAACTTAAATATGCTGGGCTTAAACAATAAGCCGCAAGTCAAAACGCTAGACATGATCCTCGACGAATGGCTGAGCTTTCGTCGCCAGACGGTGCGTAACCGTTTGCAACATCGCCTCGACAAAGTAGAAGCACGACTGCATATTTTGATCGGTTTGTTGGCGGCGTTTTTAAATATCGATGAAGTGATCGAGATCATTCGGGCCGAAGATGAGCCCAAGCCGGTATTGATGAGCCGCTTCGAGCTGAGCAACATTCAAGCCGAAGCTATCTTAGAGCTGAAATTACGCCATTTAGCCAAGTTGGAAGAGTTCAAGATCCGCGGTGAACAAGACGAGCTGGCCGCCGAGCGCGATAAGTTACAGGCTTTGTTAGGCTCTGAGCGTCGCTTAAGCACCTTGATCAGAAAAGAGATCCAAGCCGACGCCGAGAAATTTGGCGACGACAGACGCTCGCCGTTAATGGAGCGCGCCGAGGCCAAAGCCTTAAGTGAAAAAGAGCTGATCCCAAGCGAAGCCGTGACGGTAGTGCTGTCAGAAAAAGGTTGGATCCGTTCTGCCAAAGGTCACGATGTGGATGGCGCCAGCCTCAGCTATCGGGCAGGCGACCGCTTCTTATCGGCCGCCAATGGCCGCAGTAATCAGCTGGCGGTGTTTTTATCCAGCATAGGCCGAGCCTACGCCCAAGAGGCCCATGGGCTGCCCTCCGCTCGTGGGCAAGGCGAGCCGCTCACTGGTCGCTGCAGCTTAAGCCCGGGCGAGCAGCCGAGCTTCGTATTAATGGGTGAAGATGAGCGCCTATTCTTACTAGCGTCGGATGCGGGTTATGGCTTCGTGTGTCGCTACGCCGATATGCTAAGCCGCAATAAAAACGGCAAGGCGCTGCTGACCGTGCCCAAAGGCGGCGTGGTACTGCAGCCGGTGGCGATAGACCAGCTGGCCAGCAGCCAGTGCTTAGCGGTGACCAATGAAGGCCGCATGTTGTTGTTCCCACTGCAAGACTTGCCGCTGTTAGGCAAGGGCAAGGGCAATAAGATCATAGGTATAACGGGAGCCAAGGTGCAGGCGCGCGAAGACTTCATCAAGCAGCTAGTGGTAGTGCCAGACGGGGCTAGCGTGACCTTGCATGCCGGTAAGCGCAAACTGACCTTGAAGCCGACTGATTTGGCTCATTACCATGGTGAACGCGGCCGTCGTGG
>JAHLFI010000054.1 GCA_018883865.1 Candidatus Oceanisphaera merdipullorum | reverse complement strand
ATGGAGCATATAGAGCAAGCAGGCGTGCACTCTGGTGACTCTGGTTGTTCACTGCCAGCCTATACTCTAAGCCAAGCCGTACAAGATGAGATGCGCGAGCAAACACGTAAGTTAGCACTTGAACTGGGCGTGATTGGCTTGATGAATATTCAGTTTGCCGTCAAAGGACGCGATATTTACCTGATTGAAGTCAATCCCCGTGCCGCACGTACCGTGCCATTTGTCTCTAAAGCCACCGGTGTGCCGCTAGCAAAAGTGGCTGCTCGTGTCATGGCTGGTAAGACATTAGCCGAGCTTGGGATGACCCAAGAGGTGATACCAAATTACTTCTCTGTTAAAGAAGTGGTGTTGCCGTTCAACAAGTTCCTCGGTGTGGATCCGCTGCTGGGTCCAGAAATGCGCTCCACCGGCGAAGTCATGGGCGTGGGCGAGACCTTTGGCGAAGCGTTTGGTAAGGCGCATTTAGGTGTAGGTAAAGCCGTGCCGACCAGTGGCCGTGCGCTATTATCCGTGCGCGACAGCGATAAGAAGAAGGTAGTGGAGCTGGCGAAAGCCTTGCTGGCTGTCGGTTTTGAGCTGGATGCCACCCAAGGTACGGCCGTGGTGCTGGGGGACGCGAATCTCAAGGTGCGTTTGGTGAACAAGGTACACGAAGGTCGGCCGCATATTCTGGATCGCATTAAGAATAATGAGTACACCTATATAGTGAATACCGTAGAGGGCCGCCAAGCCATCGAAGACTCGCGGCAGTTACGCCGCGGCGCGCTTACCCAAAAGTTGGCTTATACCACAACGCTTAACGGCGGTTTCGCGACCTGCATGGCCATGGCCTTTGATGCGGCAGCCTCCATCATCTCGGTGCAAGAAATGCACGCTCGGCTAGATGCCAGTAATAAGTCAGCGTTAAACCTGTAACCGTTCCATTCTTGAATGAGATAAAGGTGCTGAATGGCACCTTTATTGTTTTGTCAGCCCTATCCAATGCAGTCTTGGTGACAGCCGCGCAGGGTGCTTTTAGCTTTGATTAAAAAATAACCATATTTAATCTGCATTAAAGTTTGACCTCATCCGCTGACTCCCGTAGAGTGCACTCCAGCAAAAGATTCAAGTTAGCGCGGCCGTTGTACATTGTTCGTTCCTTATTGGTACCACAGTCTCCAAGCTTCCCTTATTTGATATTTGTTGCATTTTCCGAGCATACGCTCGTCACACTAAAATAAAGGTAAGATTTATTATGGCTACTGGTACCGTAAAATGGTTTAACGAAGCAAAAGGTTTTGGTTTCATCACTCCTGCTGATGGCAGCAAAGATTTGTTCGCACATTTCTCTGAAATCACTGGTAGTGGCTTCAAAACTTTGGCCGAAGGCCAGCAGGTATCTTACACCGCTACTGAAGGTGCTAAAGGTCCTCAAGCTTCTCAAATCGAAGCTATCTAATTACCCCTTGGGTAAGCAGATACTAAAAAAACCCGCTTCGGCGGGTTTTTTGTTTTTATAAATTGTGTGTGAAGGTAATGGTTAAAGAGTGAAGGAGACGAGCCGAATCATGTCTTGTTGGTTTTATGCGGTCATGCTGGGCTTGCCCCAGTCTCCCGTACTTACCCACTAAAACTAAAGCCTAAAGGGAGATCCTGACTTGTCGGCGTAAGCGCGGTGTATTCTCTTGCCCATTGCCCATTGCCCATTGCCCATTGCCCATTGCCCATTGCCCACAGCTTACTGCTTATCTTTCTCCAAAGAGGCTTCCATCCACGACTCTAAGATCAATTGCGCCGATACCGCATCTACCGCATCTTTACCTAATGCCTTATAACCACCCGCATCAAACAGTCGCGCGCGTGCATCGGCAGTGGTCAGTCGTTCATCTTTTAATTCTACCGGCAGACCAAAGCGGCCATGCAAACGGTTGGCAAACTTGCGTGCGCGGCGGCTAATATCTTGCTCGGTGCCGTCCATGTTCAACGGTAAACCCACCACTAATAACGCCGGCTGCCATTCTTTTAACAGTGCCTCGATTTGTTCCCAGTTGGGCACGCCATCATTGGCCTTTAGGGCTAATAAGGGGCAGGCGGAGCCGGTGATCTCTTGGCCTACGGCCACGCCTATGCTTTTGGTACCGTAATCAAAACCGAACAGCGTACGGCTCATGCATGACCTACTTGTGAGGATAAGTGCCGGGAGTCTATGCCCAAACGTCCTATGGCTTGATGCCAACGCTGGACCAAAGGCGTGTCAAATATTAGGGCGGTATCAGCAGACACTGTTAGCCAGCTGTTTTCGCTGAGCTCTTGCTCTAACTGGCCAGGCGTCCAACCGGCATAACCCAATGCGACTAAATATTGCTCAGGCGCCATTTCCGTGCCTAAGGTTTCGAGTACATCAGGCGAGGTGGTAATCATTAAGTCAGGAGCCAACATTTGACTGGAGCTAAAACCAGCCATGGGGCTGTGCAACACAAAGCCACGGTCGGCCGCCACAGGCCCACCTTGCAATACGGGCTGCTCTAGCTCGGGCACGGCGAATTCGGCGGGCATATCGAGTTGTTCTAATAAGTCATACAAAGGCATATCGAGGGGGACGTTAATCACCAAGCCCATGGCGCCCTCGTCATTATGCTCACAGACATAGGTGACGGAACCACCAAAGAAAGGATCTTTGAGGTTGGGCATAGCAATCAGAAAATGGTGTTGCAAAGAGTCCATGTCATCTCGTTTTGATTCAGAAATGGCCCCACCGCGGGCGGTGGGGGCTATGGTCTTACCGTTAGGATAGACGTTTTTCGATGGCGTCCATGAGCATGCCAGAAATATTAACCGGGAATGCGGCTTCGATCTCGCGTACGCACGTCGGGCTGGTCACGTTAATTTCGGTCAGTTTATCACCAATAATATCCAGTCCGACAAAGATCAGCCCTTTAGCCTTTAAGGTGGGGCCAATAGCTTCGGCGATGCGGCGATCACTGTCGCTTAAGGGCTGTGCCACGCCTAACCCACCGGCGGCTAAATTGCCGCGGGTCTCGCCGCCTTGGGGAATACGGGCCAAGCAATATGGCACCACTTCGCCATCAACCACTAAAACCCGCTTATCGCCGGCGCTAATGGCGGCAATATAAGCTTGTACCATGCAATAACGGCTGCCGTGCTCGGTGAGGGTTTCGATGATCACGCCTAAGTTAGGATCGCCTTGTTTGACGCGAAAAATTGAAGCGCCGCCCATGCCATCTAAGGGCTTTAAGATGATGTCGCCATGCTCTTGGTAAAATTCACGAATGTCAGTACTGCTGCGCGTGACGAGCGTAGTGGGCGTGAATTCTGAAAACCAAGCGGTGAACAGTTT
>JAHLFI010000053.1 GCA_018883865.1 Candidatus Oceanisphaera merdipullorum | reverse complement strand
CAAGCAATCCAGAGCATTGTCCAAAGAGGTGGCCACGGTTGGGATCTCGGCCGCTTCTTCGGGTGGCAAGTCATACAAGTCTTTATCCATGGCATCGCCAGGATGAATTTTGTTTTGAATACCGTCTAAACCCGCCATTAACAGTGCCGAAAAGCACAGGTAAGGGTTGGCAGCGGGGTCAGGGAAGCGAGCTTCGATGCGGCGAGCCTTAGGGGAGTTTACTAACGGAATACGAATCGACGCCGATCGGTTACGAGCAGAGTAAGCCAGCATCACGGGCGCTTCAAAGCCGGGCACCAAACGCTTATAAGAGTTGGTGGCAGGGTTAGTAATGGCGTTTAACGCGCGAGCATGTTTAATGATGCCGCCAATATAGAACAAGGCCATTTCTGAAAGACCGCCGTACAAGTCGCCGGCAAACAGGTTAACGCCGTTTTTAGCCAAAGACTGGTGCACGTGCATGCCGGAGCCGTTATCGCCGACTAAAGGCTTAGGCATAAAAGTGGCGGTTTTATTAAAGGCGTGGGCCACGTTGTGCACTACGTACTTGTAAATTTGGATCTCGTCGGCTTTCAGCGTTAGGGTGTTAAATCTACAGGCAATTTCGTTTTGGCCGGCAGTGGCGACTTCATGGTGATGGGCTTCTACTACTAAGCCCATTTCTTCCATCACCAAGCACATGGCAGAGCGAATATCTTGAGAGGAGTCGATAGGTGCTACTGGGAAGTAACCGCCTTTCACGCCAGGACGGTGGCCTTTATTGCCGCCTGCGTATTCTGTACCTGAGTTCCATTTGGCTTCAATGTCATCCACTTTAAAGAAGCTGCCAGACATATCGGTGTGAAAACGCACGTCGTCGAATAAGAAAAACTCAGGCTCTGGGCCAATTAATACCGTATCGGCGATGCCGGTGCTGCTTAAGTATTCTTCGGCGCGGCGTGCAATAGAGCGCGGATCACGGTCGTAGCCGAGCATAGTGCCCGGCTCAAGAATATCGCAGCGAATAATCAGCGTAGAATCGTCGGTGAAGGGGTCCATTACCGCTGAGTTGGGGTCGGGCATTAATACCATGTCTGACTCATGAATGGTTTTCCATGCTGGCATAGAGGAACCATCGAACATTTTGCCTTCTTCAAAGAAGTCGTCGTTTACCTGACCGACCGGAAAGCTGATATGCTGTTCCTTACCCTTGATGTCGGTAAAGCGTAAATCGATGAATTTAACATCGTGTTCCTTTATCATGTCCATTACAGTGTCTATTGACATGGATTTCGATCTCCAAAAATAATCAAATTATGGTGTGATGACGAATTGAACCGATTCAGTCATGCGTTGCCAGCTATAAACGAAACCATGGCCTAAATAATGGCCTAACTCTGCGTAGCAATGACGGATGCGTTACTAGTAACTCTGAATCAAGCGAAATCTGTGCCACATTGTCAAAGCTTGCTATATAAAGCCAAACCCTGATTTTATAAGGCAAACACTGTTTATATACGGCCAAAAATTTGTAATTAAGGCCAAACATCTGTCGTTGATCTGCATGAGTCCCGCTTTGGGAGCTAACCGAATGCTACCTTTGCACCATGTTGGTGCGTAGCGGATCTTTTCAGTGCACTGTGCGAGGCGCGCGCCCATCATGGTGTATTCGACGCAACTTGGAAAGCTAGCCTAGAGTAATTTTCAATACTTCTAGGTAGATCAGCTGTTGCCGAGTAAAATGACAGACCATTTTTTACCCACTTCGGTATTTTGAGGCAGGAATGTTAGAAAATTTACGTAATATCGCAATCATAGCTCACGTTGACCATGGTAAGACTACTCTGGTAGACAAGCTGTTGCAGCAATCTGGAACCCTAGAGAGCCGCGGCGAAGCAGAAGACAGAGTCATGGACTCCAACGACATAGAGCGGGAGCGCGGCATTACCATTCTTGCCAAGAACACCGCTATTCGTTGGACTTCTCCTACCGACAATAAAGAATACCGTATCAACATAGTAGACACCCCAGGACACGCCGACTTCGGTGGTGAAGTGGAACGTGTACTGTCTATGGTTGACTCCGTATTGTTGTTGGTTGACGCCCAAGAAGGGCCAATGCCACAAACGCGCTTCGTAACCCAAAAAGCCTTTGCTCAAGGTTTGAAGCCGATTGTTATCATCAACAAAGTGGACAAGCCAGGCGCACGTCCTGATTGGGTGCTGGACCAGATTTTCGACTTGTTCGATAACTTAGGTGCCACCGACGATCAGCTGGACTTCCAAGTCATTTATGCTTCAGGCATCAACGGTTGGGCTTCCTTAGACGTGGACGCGCCAGAGCCAGACATGACGACTCTGTTCCAAACTGTTGTTGACCAAGTCCCGGTTCCTGATGCGAACCAAGATGGCACCCTGCAGATGCAAATCTCTCAGATCGATTACTCCTCTTATGTAGGCGTTATCGGCATCGGTCGTATCAAACGCGGTACCGTTAAACCTAACCAGCAGGTCACCATTATTGGTGCCGATGGTAAGACGCGTAACGGTAAAGTTGGCTTGGTAATGGGCTACCTTGGTCTGCAGCGTACCGAAACTAGTGAAGGTACTGCCGGTGACATCATCGCGATTACTGGTTTGGGCGAGCTGAAAATCTCTGACACCGTATGTGCGGTGGGCGCCGTTGAAGCGCTGCCAGCATTGTCAGTTGATGAGCCTACCGTAACCATGACCTTCCAAGTGAACAACTCTCCGTTTGCAGGTAAAGACGGTAAGTATGTTACTTCACGTAACATCAAGGAGCGTTTGGACTCAGAGCTGGTACACAACGTAGCACTGCGCGTTGAGCAAGGTTCAGATCCAGACAAGTTCCGCGTATCTGGCCGTGGTGAGCTGCACTTGGGCATCTTGATCGAAAACATGCGTCGTGAAGGCTTCGAGCTGGCGGTATCTCGCCCTGAAGTTATCTTGAAAACTGAAAACGGCGTTAAGTTAGAACCGTTCGAGAACCTGACCGTTGATATCGAAGAAGCCAACCAAGGCTCCGTCATGGAGAAGCTGGGTGAGCGTAAAGCTGAAATGACCGACATGGTGCCAGACGGTAAGGGTCGCGTACGTATCGACTTTACTATCCCAGCCCGTGGTTTGATTGGTTTCCAAACTGAGTTTATGACCCTGACTTCAGGTTCTGGTTTGCTGAACCACAGCTTCGACCATTACGGCCCGCACAAAGGCGGCACCATAGGTGCTCGTACTAACGGCGTACTGATCTCTAATGGTACTGGTAAGGCATCTGCCTACTCACTGTTTAACATTCAAGAACGTGGCCGTTTGTTTATCGACCACGCGACCGAAGTGTACGAAGGCATGGTAATCGGTATTCACAGCCGTGCTAACGACCTGACTGTTAACTGCATTAAGGGTAAGCAGCTGACCAACGTTCGTGCTTCTGGTACCGATGAAGCGCTGACGCTGGTTACGCCTATTAAGATGACCCTTGAGCAGTCACTGGAATTCATCAGTGACGACGAGCTGGTTGAAGTGACGCCAAACTTCTTACGTGTTCGTAAGCGCGGTTTGACTGAAAACGAGCGTAAGCGTTCTGGTCGCGATTAATCTCGACTAAGATAAGCTACAGAGAAGGGCGCCTAAGGGCGCCCTTTTTTTTGGTCGGTAGGGCCACTGCGGCGCACTGCTATCTTTTCGGTGTCGCTTTCACATAAACACATATCCGACTGGCACTGGTGATAGTTAATTTGCCACAATAAGAAACATTTACTGAAAATTGAGGACCTTATGCGTCAAATTATCGCGCAAATCCGGCATCGGCTGCACTTTATTCGCGCTCATGGTCTGGAGTTTGGTCGTTTCATGTTGCAGCGCATTCAGCATGATCGGCTCCCCGTGACGGCCGGCTATTTAACGTACATCACCTTGTTATCTTTAGTGCCCATGCTGGCGGTGGTGTTTGCCATGATGTCGGCCTTTCCGATGTTTTCTGAGTTACGAGAAATCATCCAGCAGTTCGTGTTTACTAACTTCGTGCCTGCCGCCGGCGATATAGTACAAGAAAAAATCCAAGATTTTGTCGATAACGCCTCTAAAACGACGGCTATCGGCGTGGCCGCCTTGGCTGTTACCGCCATCTTGCTGATCTCGGCTATCGATCAAAACTTCAATTACATCTGGCGGGTGAGCGACAAGCGCCGTGCATCCGTAGCGTTTGCGACTTACTGGATGATATTGACCTTAGGCCCTATTTTGGCCGGCGCCAGCTTAGTGTTGACCTCGTATATTACGACCATAAAACTGTTTAATAACGATGTGTTAGGCATAGGCTCGTATCTGTTAGATATGTTGCCGTTTATTTTATCCACCACCCTGTTTGTCGTTTTTTACATGGTGGTGCCTAACGTGCGTGTGCGTTTTTCGCATGCCATCTGTGGCGCCATAGTGGCGGGTGTGCTGTTTGAAGTTGCCAAGCGCGGTTTTGCCTTTTATATCGTTAAGTTTCCCAGCTACGAAGCCATTTATGGCACGCTCGCCACTATTCCTATTATTTTTGTATGGGTACATTTAAGTTGGATGGTGGCCTTGTTGGGTGCCGAAATTACCGCCGGGTTAGGTGAATTTGAGCGATTATTAGGTCAGCGTGTTAAAGACGTAAACCCAGAAATCGCCGAAACTCAGGAGGATTAATGCGCACTTTATATCCCAGCATAACGCCGTATCAAGAGCACAGACTCGCGGTGTCAGAGCGCCATACCTTGTATGTGGAAGAGAGTGGCAATCCGTTAGGCATTCCGGTGCTACTGGTGCACGGTGGGCCGGGAGCGGGCACCAGTAGCGAACACAGACGATTTTTTGATCCCGAGTGTTATCGCATTATTTTGTTTGATCAACGGGGTGCCGGTCGGTCTGAGCCTCATGCAGAATTAGCCGATAATAATACTCAGGCACTGCTCGCCGATATGGAACAGATCCGTGTTGCCTTAGGTGTGGAGTCTTGGTTGGTGTTTGGCGGCTCTTGGGGCGCTACCTTGGCACTGTGTTATGCCATAGAGCACAGCGAGCGAGTGTTAGGGTTAGTGTTGCGTGGGCTGTTTTTAGGCCGTCAGCAAGACTTAGACTGGCTGTATCAGCCCGATGGTGGGGCGGCACAAGTTTTTGCCGATTATTATCAAGATTTTCTGAGCCCTCTAGAGGGTGAAACTCGTAACTTACTCAGCCATTATTATCGGTTGCTCACCGGCAGCAATGAGCTTGCCCGTCTTAATGCGGCGCGGGCATGGGCGGTTTGGGAGGGGCGTATTGCGACGCTTTTACCTCGCTTAGATGCGCTAGAGCATTACGGCCAAGCGCGCGATGCCTTGGCGCTAGCGCGTATTGAAAGTCATTACTTTATTAATCAGTGCTTTATCGAAGAAAATCATATTATTCGCCAAGTGGATAAATTGCGTGGTTTGCCCGCTATCTTAATTCACGGTCGCTATGACATGATTTGTAAGCCAGCCGCCGCCTTTGAGTTAGCGCGCCATTGGCCTGAGTTAAATGTGCAAATCGTATCTGGATCAGGACATTCCGCCTTCGAACCGAGTAATATAGACGCCCTTATTAAAGCCACGGATCAGATGGCAAGGGAGTTGGCGCAAGCATGATAGCCCTGATACAAAGAGTGAGTTCGGCGTCCGTTACGGTTGCGAATGAAACGGCGGAACATGAAACAGTCGGTGCCATAGGCCCAGGCCTGTTGGTGTTGCTTGGCATCGAAAAAGATGACGACCAAGCCAAGGCCGACAAATTAGTACGTAAAGTCTTAGCCTACCGAGTATTTAGTGACCCCGACGGCAAGATGAATTTGAACGTGCAGCAAATTGGCGGCAGCTTGTTGGTGGTGTCGCAGTTCACCTTGGCGGCAGATACCCACACCGGTTTGCGGCCGAGCTTTTCTAGCGGCGCCAGTCATCAAGACGCCGAGCATTGGTATCAATATTTTGTGCAGGCCGCCCGTCAACTCGGCATGACGACGGAAACCGGCCGTTTTGCCGCCGACATGCAAGTGAGCTTGGTCAACGATGGGCCTGTCACCTTTTGGTTACAAGTGTAGTTTTATTGCTCTGAATTCTTAGCGTCTTACCTCTCGCTTGGCGCTAATGCCGGGCTAGATCTGCCCTGCTTTGACTTAAGCGCATACCCACATTCATAAACATAGGAGCAGACCATGTATCAGGTGGTCACCCCGCAAACGGAAGCGGAACTCGAGGCGTATTATCAGCTGCGTTGGCAATTACTGCGCAAGCCCTGGCAACAGCCTAGAGGCTCAGAGCGCGATGAGTTTGATGAATATGCCCACCACAGAATGATGGTCGATAGCCAAGGCAAATTAGTGGCCGTGGGCCGCCTATATGTGAGTGGCGACGAGGCACAAATTCGCTTTATGGCGGTGGATGCAGACAACCGCGATCATGGCCTAGGCACGCGTATGGTGCAGGCGTTAGAGCAGGTGGCTCGTCAGGAAGGTGTGCGGCGCTTGGTGATGAATGCGCGTGAAGAGGCGGTGTCTTTCTACAGCCGCTGCGGCTTTACCGTGGTCGGCGAAGGCCCCATTAGTTTTGGAAAAATACCCCATCGGCAGATGATCAAGGCCTTGACCTCTATCCATCAAATTCGCCATTGCCCCGAGTTGTGTGATGCCTTGCAACGCGAGTGGCATAAACGCATCCCGATCACCGAAAAGATGGGTATTAAAATTATCCAATATACCGGCTCACGGTTTAAGACTAAGGCGAATCTTACCGCCAATCTCAACCTCCATGATTCTATGTTTGCCGGTAGTATTTATAGCCAATGCGTACTGACGGGGTGGGGACTTGTTTGGTTACAAATGCAGGAGTTTGGTCTGACCGGCGACATAGTGCAGGGTAGTGGCGACATTAAATATCATAAGCCAGTATGGGACGAACCCACAGCTGAAGTGCGCGGCCGACTGCGCGAGCAATTATTGCCGCTGCAAAGAGGCGAACGAGCCAGAGTGGAGCTGACGGTTACCTTATATAGTGGCGAACAAGCCGCCGCGACTTTTCACGGCCGCTACGTAATTTTGCCGCACTAATGCTCTAGTGCCCTAGGGGTAGCTCTTAGCCTTAAGCCTGTCTCTTAGTCACCTCTTTTTGTTGTGCTTAATGGCGATGTCAGGCAGAGCGCACCGCTCCTCCGACTCGCCGTAGATTAAGGCCATCTTTGCTGGATAATGGCTGCGAATATTCACTGGATATTTGGTCCATTACCCAGCAAAGATACACGCAGCAAGCTGCCCATTCGAGCTCAAGCCGCGCCATCCTTGGCGTGGATGGTCGGCTGAGCGGACGCCCTCTACCTTCCCACTTGGCTCAAAGCTAGCTGTTGGTACTTTCTGCTGGCTCAATATCACCGGAAGAGGCCGTGGGCATTGTCGGAGTTAACCGTCAAATGCCATGGACGGCATTTGCCGAGCGCCGCATGGAGGCAGCTTAAGCGAGTTGACGGAGGCAAACCACGGCATCTTGGTGCTTTACTGACTTGTGACTAAGAGACAGGCCTTAAGCCGTCAGCTGCAGATAAACACCGTGTTTTTTAGCGGCGGCGTGAGCTGCCGGTACAGGCATTTCCTATTAGTCTTATCTGATAGCTTAAAGCTGACGGCTTACCGCTTTTTTTAGGGTTCTTCATCCAGTTGCAGCGATCGTATACCTTCTAATATGCCTCCAGATAAGCCGGATTTAGGGTAGGGCACTTTACCC
>JAHLFI010000052.1 GCA_018883865.1 Candidatus Oceanisphaera merdipullorum | reverse complement strand
AGCAGACGGCGTGCCACCACCACACTCATGGCGTTGCCCAGACCAATATCGGCCATCAGGCTGTTAAGTGAGCCGTGCTTGGTGTCTTTTAATACTTGCTCGACGCGCTCAGTCGGTATGTCTTCGATGTTTTTCGCGCCCAAGGCGTGATTCAACAGTCGCTTGCCGAGTAACACCGATTCTTCGGTGCGCAAGTTCTTCAAGAACTGGCGAATTTTTGTTCGTGCCCGTGAAGTGACCACAAAGTTCAACCAAGCCGCATTGGGACGCGCGCTGGGCGCGGTAATAATTTCTATGGTTTGGCCTGAGTGCAAGCGCTGGCTCAGTGAATAAGGCTGGCGGTCGACGCGTGCACCCACGCAGGCATGGCCAATGTCGGTGTGCACCGCATAGGCAAAGTCCACCGCGGTAGCGCCAGACGGTAACTCTAAGATGCGGCCTTCGGGGGTAAATACATAAATTTCGTCGGGGAAGAGGTCGGTTTTAACGCCCTCGATAAACTCAAACGAAGAGCCGGCACTTTGCTGCAATTCTAATAAACTTTGCATCCAGCGATCGGCGCGAACCTGTGCCGTGGTATTCGAACGTTCGGTATCGTGCTTATACGCCCAGTGCGCGGCCACGCCTTTATCGGCCATTTGATCCATGTCTTCGGTGCGGATCTGCACTTCTACTGGCAAGCCATGGGGGCCCACTAAGGAGGTGTGTAACGATTGATAACCGTTCGTTTTAGGAATGGCGATGTAGTCTTTGAAACGACCCGGTCTGGGTTTATACAAGGTGTGCATTTGGCCTAACACCCGATAACAGGTGTCTATATCCTTAACGATGACGCGAAAAGCGTAGATATCCATGACCTCGTGAAACTGCAGTTCTTTTTTTACCATCTTGTTGTAAATAGAGAACATGTTTTTTTCACGACCCAAAACGATGGCATCAATGTGTGCGTCTTGGATCCTGCCGTTGACTTCTTCGAAGATCGATTGAATGATTTCGCGTCTATTACCTCGGGCGCGGCGTACTGACTCGCGTAACACGCGAGTACGCATCGGATATAAGGCTTCTAGGCCTAATTCTTCCAGCTCATTCTTGATGCTGTGAATGCCGAGTCGGTTCGCTATAGGGGCATGAATTTCGAGAGTTTCGCGGGCGATGCGCCGGCGCTTATCTGGTCGCAGCGAGCCGAGGGTGCGCATATTGTGGGTGCGGTCGGCCAGCTTGATGAGGATAACCCTAATATCTTGGGTCATGGCCAACACCATTTTGCGAAAGTTTTCTGTTTGGGCTTCTTTGTGATCTCTAAACTTGATTTTATCGAGTTTAGAGACACCTTCTACCAACTCCGCGACTGCACTGCCAAACTGCTCGGCGAGTGCGATTTTGGTGGTGCTGGTGTCTTCGATGACATCGTGCAATAAAGCGGCCATCAGGGTTTCATGATCGAGATGCATCTCTGCCAGAATACGTGCCACTGCCACCGGATGGGTGATATAAGGCTCGCCGCTAGAACGAGTTTGCCCCTGATGCGCATCTCTGGCCACCACATAAGCGGCGGTAAGCTGCTCTATCTGCTCGGTGGGGAGATAGCTGGAGGCAAGCTCTTTAAGAGATTCAAATAGATACAATGCATACCCCGATCATTAAGCGATAAAGATGCGATCTAAAAATAAGGCCCGTTTTAGTAAACGGGCGTTTGACGTTAGCTTACAGCAAACGACCTTCAGCGATCGCGGCTACAGCTGCCAGTTCGGCGGCATCTGTTTCTTGCTGCTCTTGGCGATCTTGCATATCCATCATCGCATGGTTTACTAAGCCAAGCTCAATCTCACGCAATGCCACAACGGTGGGCTTGTCATTCTCGAGTGGTACCAGTGCGTCTTTGCCCTGGGTTGCCAGTTGGCGAGCGCGACGGGAAGCAACTAACACTAAATCAAAGCGATTGCCTACCTGCTCAACAGCATCTTCAACAGTAACGCGTGCCATAATGGACTCCAATGATTAAAAAAGGTGCAAAATTCTAAAGGATCTTAGCCTATTCCGCCAGCAGGCCGTTAAGCAAGTGCTGGAAACGTATCGCTTGTTTCTCAGTACTGGCCCGTTCGGCCTCGATAATGGCGCTGAGGCGATCCAGTGCATGGTCAAAATTATCATTAACCAGCAAGTAGTCGTACTCGTCGTAATGTGACATCTCTGACACCGCCTTGTCCATTCTACTCTTTATTACCTCTGCCGTATCTTGCTGGCGAGCATTTAAGCGTCGTTCCAGTTCAACTCGACTTGGTGGCAAGACAAAAATAGACTTGGCACTGGGCGATTGAGCGCGAATTTGTCGCGCACCTTGCCAGTCGATATCGAGCAAGATGTCGATACCTTTTTCTAGCTGTTCATCTATCCACTCCCGTGAGGTGCCATAGTAGTTATCAAATACTTGGGCCCACTCATAAAAAGCACCACGTTCAATCAGCTCTTTAAAGGTCGCCTGATCGGTAAAGTGATAATGAATGCCGTCTACTTCACCGGGCCGCGCCGCGCGCGTGGTATGAGAGACGGAAACCTGCAACATGCCATCGACGCTGGGACGATCGAGCAGGCCCTGGATCAGGCTGGATTTGCCTGCGCCACTAGGAGAGGAAAGAATAAATAAGGTACCACAGTGCGCCATAGTGTTATGCCCGTTCGGGATTATCTGCCAGCGCCGAGCGGGGCTGGAACCAAGGGCGGCAAAGTTTACCAGAATGCGAGCCTAAAAAAAATGGCCGTTGTAAAGACAACGGCCAATCAAAAATAACTATAGCTTGCTGCGGAAGTGCCCTCCACGCAAATTGCATTATGATCAGGTAGTAGGTTCGGTTCTATCAGTTTTTTCCTGCCTAATTGCTCGGTAAAACCGAGTTATAAAACGGAAACGGCTGTTCTAAAACCAATAAAGGATACAATTGAGGCTTGTCAATTAAGGTTGGCTGAGGGTTATTGTTCTCTTGTATAAAATGGCACCGTTGACATATAAAACTGTCTATTCTCCATATGATGTAGCATAAAATCTTAAATATACATATTTTTCGGGTTAAGGTGCTGGGCTGTAATGGCTAGTCTTTGCTTTTTTTATTAACAAAATCCCGAGTGAACATTTTATATAAGTGTCATCTCAGTCGATGTTTATTTAAGCAAAAAGGCGTAAAAATTTATTTTAAAAATTACCCTAGTGGTAAACGGCTGGGCAGTAAGGGACGCGATCAAACAGGCTTGGATACGCGGATTAGCTGTAAGAGAGACTTAAAGCTCTTATATTAGCTCTATATGCGGCCAATTTAGCTGCCGTTGATTTTCTCACACCATTGCCCAATTAAGCGTAACTGCAGTTACGAGACTGAGAGGTGCGGCTGATGCGGATATTGTTGCAACAGGGTGCGCTTAAGATGTCTGTCACATCAAGGCTTTTAGCTGGAATGCTGTTGCAGGCCTCACGTTGGGTGCAGCGTAAAGCGGGCCGCTTTGGGTGCATCTAGCTCGAATAGCATCAGGAGTCACTTCGCCGTTAGTGGCGTTTTAAGTAATGGTGTGCTGAGTTCTTTTACTTGGCGCGCCATATAAAATTCTTATCTAATGGAATTTATACTTGTAGTGCACTCGCTTAATTCATAAATCCTCATACAGCAGTCTTAAATTAGTTATAAAAAAGCCCCTAATTAGGGGCTTAGTAGACTCTAGTTAGAGGCAGCTTCTGTATAGACTGTTACTCAATATTTTGAATTTGTTCACGCATTTGCTCGATCAATACTTTCATTTCTACCGCAGAATTGGTGATGTCGGTGCTGATTGACTTAGAGCCAAGGGTATTAGACTCGCGGTTAAACTCTTGCATCATAAAGTCTAAACGTCGGCCGCAGGCGCCGCCTTTTTTCAGGATTTTGCGCGTTTCGCCGATATGGGTCACTAAGCGGTCTAGCTCTTCGGCTACGTCGACTTTTTGTGCCAATAACACCATTTCTTGTTCGACACGCTGCGGGTCTAGCTCAATCTTGGCTTCTTCGAAGCGGTCTTGCAGGCGTTGACGCTGCCAAGCCATGATAGCTGGCATTTGCGTTTTCACTTTATCCACTTCTTGTTCTATGCCGCTCAAGCGCAACTCAATTAAGTCTTTCAGCTTATCGCCTTCGCTGGCACGGGCGTCGAGAAAATCATCCACCACTTTATCTAGGCAAGCGATCAATTCATTGCTTAGCGCGTCCATGTCTTGGGCTTGCGCTTCCATCACGCCCGGCCAGCGTAAAATATCCACCGGATTTAAAGCGCCTTGGCCTGCTTCGGATAAAACCCAATCGGCGCCATCAATCAGTTGCTTGGCCAGTGCTTTATTCATCTGCAGTTGGCCCTGATTAGCCAAGTTAGACTCAAAACGCAGGCCGCATTCCACCTTGCCGCGCTGTAAGCGGGCACGCAGTTTTTCGCGCACTAATGGCTCTAGGCTGCGAAACTGCTCGGGTAGCCGAGTATAGGTTTCTAAGTAGCGTTGGTTAACGGAGCGAATTTCCCAAACTGCTGTGCCCCAGTCTTGTTTGAATTCTTGTCGCGCATAGGCGGTCATACTGTGGATCATGTGGCTCTCAATATTAGTTGCACGTGAAGCGCTTAAGTGTGACACCGCCACCGACAAGCGGCAATGGTGGACACATGCAATGCGCGGGTAGTTTCTTTATAATGGCGTCTTTATAAGAATCGCGAACGCCTTAGGGCACGCGATTTATCCTCATTGGAGAATACCATGTCTACACGAGCCTGCGGCCGTGCGGTTGATGAAATGCGCCCCGTTACCATCACCTCTAATTATACCCGCCATGCGGAAGGCTCTGTGTTGGTAGAGTTTGGTCATACCAAGGTGCTGTGCACCGCTTCGGTAGAAAAAGGCGTACCTCGTTTCTTGCGCGGTAAAGGCCAAGGTTGGGTAACGGCAGAATATGGCATGCTGCCACGTTCTACTCACAGCCGGATGAACCGCGAAGCCGCCAGCGGCAAGCAAGGTGGTCGCACCATGGAAATTCAGCGCCTGATTGGTCGTTCACTGCGTGCCGCTATGGATTTAAACAAGTTAGGCGAATACACCATAGTGGTGGATTGCGATGTGATCCAAGCGGACGGCGGCACGCGCACCGCTGCTATTACCGGCGCTTGTGTGGCCTTGGCCCAAGCGCTGGCGTGGATGAAGGCGAAAGGTATGATAGCCACAGACCCCATGAAAACGCTGGTCGCGGCAATTTCGGTGGGCATGGTCGACGGACAGGCGGTATCGGATTTGGAATACACCGAAGACTCGGCGGCCGAAACAGACATGAACGTGGTGATGACCGCCGAAGGCAACATGATTGAAGTACAAGGCACCGCCGAGGGCGCGCCTTTTACTCATGAGCAGTTGTTGACCATGCTGGCCTTGGCGCGTAAATCAATTGATGAGCTAGTGGCGCATCAGCGCAAGGCTATTGCTAATGTTGAGTGATCAATGTTGAGTGTTGAATGACGCGCAAAAACTAACGATTTCTTCACCACGGAGTCCACAGACTAATTAAGACCGAGATTGGGTAAGAGATTATTAAATGCATGCTTTCCTTTATCTGTCTCTGAGTCCGTGGGTTGCGTGGCAAAAATATGTTTAAGCCGCTCATGGCTCTAGTGGCTGTGAGTCAAAATAAAATCTTGAGAGAAAATTGATGAAAGCGTATCAGCGTGAGTTTATTGAGTTCGCTATGAGCAAATATGTGCTTAAGTTCGGCGAATTCACCCTGAAATCTGGCCGTATTAGCCCTTATTTCTTTAATGCGGGCCTGTTTAACAGCGGCAGGGATTTGGCGCGTTTAGGCCGCTTTTACGCGGCGGCGTTAGTGGATTCGAAGATCCAATACGATGTGTTATTTGGCCCAGCGTACAAAGGCATTCCCATTGCCAGCGCGACTGCGGTGCAGTTGGCGGAAATACATGACCAAGACGTGCCGTATTGCTTTAACCGCAAAGAAGCTAAAACCCACGGCGAGGGTGGCAACTTAGTGGGTAGCCCGCTGCAAGGGCGCATCATGCTGGTTGATGACGTGATCACAGCAGGTACGGCCATTCGGGAGTCGATGGACATCATTGCGGCCAACGGCGCTAACTTAGCGGGGGTATTAATCGCACTGGATCGCCAAGAGAAAGGCAAAGGTGAGTTGTCGGCCATTCAAGAAGTTGAGCGTGATTACAATGCACAAGTTACCGCCATTATCACCTTGGCCGATTTGGTCGAGTACTTAAGCGAGCAACCGGCCATGGCCGAGCATTTAGTGCGCGTGCAGGCGTATCGCCAGCAATACGGGATTTAAGCACATACTGTGAAGGGCATGTGTAAAGGGTGAAGGGAACAAACTAGGACACAGTGACTCCAAAAAGTGACTGCAAATAAATGTGTCGGTTTATGTCGTTCTCTTCACTCTTTCCCCTTTGCTATTTACACGTTACTTTGCAGCTTCTTTCGTTCATTGGCGGCGATGAGCATGGTATGCAGCAGTTCGTGGGCGTCAAACTTGGTCAAAGCCCTATCTGCACCAACTTGCTCCGCATAACTGAGGCTCATTTCGCTGCTCAATGACGAGTGCAATATGATCCAAGGCTGATGCAGGCCTGGATAGTTGCGAATTTGAAAAGCCAGCTCGTAACCGTCCAGCCCAGGCATCTCAATATCGCTAACCAAAATGTCTACCGGCTTGCCGCTTGCCTGAGCTTCGAGAATGCGCGCCATGGCATCACTGCCATCAAAGGTCACTTGATAACCGATATTTTTACGATCCAGCACATCACTCAATTGCTTGCGGGCCACTATGGAGTCATCCACTAATAAGATTGATAAGCCGCGGAGCGTTTCCACTTCCATGTCGTTGAGCAAGACATCTTTGCTGCTTAATGATTCCGGATAAATTTTGGCCAAGAGCAGCTCTAAATCCAGCAACTGGATCAATTCTTCATTGAGCGTCACCAAGCCAGTAATAAAAGCATTTTTGCCTAAGGCTTTGGGCGGCGGCGACACATCTTTCCAGTCGGTTTCCACTATCCGCTGCACCTTGCGCACCATAAAGCCAATCTCTTTACGATTCACGTCGGTGACAATGACAGACGCTGTGGCGCGTTCTTCCGCCGTTAGTGGCTTGTAGCCGATGGCGGCGGCCATATCAATCACCGGCAAGGCGGCACCACGAAAAGTCGCCGTACCTATGACGGTACTTTGGCTGCTCGGTAGCTTAGTTAAGTGCGGTAGGGGCATGATTTCGCGAATTTTTAGCGTGCCTAAGCCAAATAAACGTGAGCCCGCTAACTGAAAAAGCAACAGTTTTTGCAGCTGTTTGGGTTGTTTATTCATAGAGTTTTATACTCGTTTAATTTGAAAAATGGGCACCTAGTATCAGTACGGCGGTCTTGAGCTGCGTGATTATATTAAGCGCCAACTGAGTAAGTCCAACCAAAAAGGTGAGCGAGTTAGCAAGAACCACACCTAGCATGGCTCGCCGTTGTAGCTGGCCGTATCTTCGGCGAAGAGGACTTCGCCACGGTTTTATGTTTTATTTAAAAACTGCCAGCCGAGCTGGCTTTTTATCAAGTGTCGCGGCCCGTCGAATAAGTTGGCGGCTACGACATGGCTTTATCTCAAGGTACATTACCTTTGATTTGCTGATTAATGTGCCAGCGCCACAACTTAGGATATGCGGCCAGTTTAGCCGCTTGGGCTGGCGTAACCGGCTGACCTTTTTCTGGGTTTAAGTGCAGTGGCTGGTCGGTTTGCCAAGGATAAAAAACAGGGCTGTCATTTAAAACGTAGGCTCCATGTTCATCAATCCACAGTAATACGTTGTAACCAAAGGCGCGGTTGGCATCATCTGTGGGAGCCAACATATTACGGCCACCTAAGGTGAGATAATTTTTTTCAGACAGGCTGTAATGATACAAGGTCGGCATAATATCTTTGTGTGAGCCGACTCTTTGGTTATCAAACGTCCATGCCGTATGTTCTAAAATAGGCTTAGGCACATATAAATAGAAAGGCACGGCTCTATCCAATACTTGCTCTTGAGGATAAAACGCCTTGATGCGACGCATTTGATGATCGCCGGTGGCGGCAATCACAGTACGCTCACCCAGTTCAGAATCTTTAATATGGCTAATGAAACCGCCTAAGGCATCGGTGGCATATTGAAAGGTGGTTAAAATATTATGCTGCTCTATGGCGCCGTCTTCTGCATGTTTCTTATACTGCGCTGATGCAGCAATTGGGCCCGGCTGATAGGTCTCGGGAGTTACATAAGGAGGATGATTAGTAACACTTAAGATACTAATAAATAACGGCTGGTCCGATTCAGCGAGCAAGGTTTCCGCTAACCGATAAGCATATTCATCCGGCAAACCCCAGTCTGTCATATATTGCGCGGCCTCGGGATAGAGTGCCAATAAAGCGTTTTGATCAAACACCTGATCCACACCTTGCAATGGCAAATAATTAGCTAAGTTACGCCACATCATATTACCAGGAGAGATAAAAATATTGCGATAGCCGGATTTTTTATAGATATCGAACGGGGTGTCGATATCGATATTTTGCGCCGATGAATGGCTGAGGCTTTGCACTGGGCTATTAAAAAATAGCGCGGCCAATGAGGGCGCAGTACCGTTGTCTTGAGATAAGAAACGTTTAAATAAGAAGTCTTCATTAAAGTGCGGGCGCAAACGACCCAATAAATCATTCTGCTGGGGATCATCAAACGCCAACATATTGGTACCTAAACTTTCCATCAACGCCAATACTACATGGGGGCGATGTTGGCTCAGATAGTCATTGCTTGGGGTTTGGGCTTCGAGAGAGCCAAAATTTAGTGTTTTGAGGAGCTGCGCCCCTTCGTGGCTGTTTGCGGCAACAAAATCCACGTCTGAGGTTTTGTCTTTCCACGCCCAATTAAGCGCCATTATAGCGTTTGGCGTTAGTTGGTTGAGCACCGTTAGTTCGGAAACTTGGGCGTTGCTGCGCCGCAGTGGAAAGGTGCCCACGCTGCCGCGTGCCAAGATAAACACTAAGCTGATGCCAATGAAGGTATACACCACTAGCACGGGCCAAGACCAAGGGCGCATTATCTTGGTGGAGCGTAATTGGAAATAGGCCAATAGAGCCGGAATGATAGCCAAGAGTAACGCCACTAAACAGGCGGCTATTACTGGATAATCTTGGTGCACATTGGCTAATACTGCTTGGGTATCATCTTCAAATAAGCCAAAAGCAAACACATTAAAATGCTGATGATACGTCTGGTAATAATAAAAATTACCAATAGCGGCGGCGGCGGTAATTAGGCTAACCAAACCAATGAAAAATGGTGCACAGCGTCGCCATAGCTGCCAGCTTTTCTGCCAGTACGCCAGTAATAAGCCGCTGAGCAGCAAAGGCGCCAAGGCCATACCAGCAATACGCAAGTCGTAACGAACACCGATAAACCACATGCGCTGTACGTCTTGACCATAATCGGCCAACGCCGCTGGGTTCGAAAATTGACTAAACATGGCGTAGCGTGCACTGAGTAAGATCAGTGTTAGCCACATCATGGTGAGCCAAGTTAGGCGAAAGACGAGACGGATACGTGATGCAGTCATGATGAACCTAGAAAAAGAAAATGAAGTATTTATAGAGGCTCTGTCAGCAATAAAGCCGCTTTTATAGCGGCTTTATCTCAGGGCTAAGACGCTATGCGACCTTATCTTTGATAAGGTGCACATCCATTTGTGGGAATGGAATGCCGATATTGTTGGCATCTAACTCGTTTTTAATTTTCTCGAGTAAATCGAATTTCAATGCCCAGTAATCCGTGGCATTCACCCAAGGGCGCACAATAATGTCAACCGAAGAAGCGCCGAGGTTGTTGACCGCAATGCGCGGTGCTGGCTCTTGCAATACGCGTGGATCTTCGTTGATGATGCGCTCCAATACCTCTTTGGTTAACTTTAAGTCGGCACTGTAAGCCACGCCTATTTCTAGATCGAGACGGCGCGTTGTTTCTCGAGAGACGTTAATTATCTTATCACTTAAAATTTTGGCATTGGGCACCACTATCATGCGGTTATCTGCGGTCATTAAAATAGTGGTAAAGATCTGTACCGAGCGCACCGTGCCTGCGGTGCCCGCCGCTTCTATATAGTCGCCGGCCTTAAAGAACCGAAAGCCTATTAGCATAACGCCGGCCGCGAAGTTAGATAAAGAACCTTGTAATGCCAAGCCTACGGCCAAACCGGCAGCACCAATAATCGCCACAAAAGATGCAGTTTGTACGCCTACTCGGCCCAAGGCGGCGATAATAACAAAGGCCAGCAGTGCGTATTTGATCATGCTGGTTACAAAATCAACAATGGTATTATCAATGTTGCGTTTGTGTAGCAATGAATTCATGCCATTAGTCAATATCCGAACCAAGATAAAGCCAATGGTGAGGATAATGATGGCCGCGGCAATATTCACGGCATAGCTAATGAGCAAGGTTTGATTATTGAGTATCCAGCCTTGAGCCTGAGTAATCATCTCGGGGGTAAGCAAGTCGGTATCCATAAACGTCTCTTATTTGGTTAACTAAGTTATTAGGCAGTGGCTGTGGTTGTTAATTGCAGCAGCAAGAGTTGCCAGTGTTTTTCAAAGTAGAGCGTAGGCTTAATACGAAACTGGCTACGTACATATTGATTAATGCGGCCTTCAATGTAGGACAACAGTAAGTTAGATAATACTTTATCCTCCTCGGCAAAGCCTTCACCTTCGTATAATTTACGCTCACGCATTACTTGTTTGAACTGAGTATCGAGTCGTTCAAATAATTGATTAATACGGGCGAGTAAACGTTCGTGCTCACCTTGCAGGGCATCGCCATTCAGTAAGCGCGTAATGCCAGGGTTGCGCTCACAAAAGCCCAATATTAATTGCATTATGTAGCGCAGCCGTAACGCGCTGTCTTTTTCATCGTGCAAGATCAAATTAATGCGCGAGAACAGGGTTTCTTCGATAAAGTCGATTAAACCCTCAAACATGCGTGCTTTACTGGGAAAGTGCCGGTATAAGGCGGCCTCAGATACGCCGACTTCGGCGGCTAATTTAGCCGTAGTGATACGCTGGCCCGGGCTTGTTTCCAGCATGTGTGCCAGCGCCTGCAAAATTTGCTCGCGACGATTTACTTTAGGTTGAGGTGTAGTCATGGCTGCGCCTTCTTTAAGTTATTGGCGACCAGAAGAACCGAAACCGCCTTCTCCCCGTTCGCTTTGGTCAAACTCGTTAACGAGTGTAAATTGGGCTTGCACTACCGGTAAAATAACCAGTTGTGCAATGCGCTCGCCGGGCTCTATGGTGAATGATGCCGCACTTCTATTCCAGCAAGATACCATTAACTGACCTTGATAGTCGGAGTCAATCAGGCCCACTAAATTGCCCAGCACTATGCCATGTTTATGGCCTAAACCCGAACGCGGTAAAATGGTGGCGCACAGGCTTGGGTCTTTAATGTGAATCGCCATGCCGGTCGGCAAAAGCTGTGTTTCACCGGGCGCGAGCGTCAGCGGCGCATCTAAACAGGCACGTAAGTCTAAGCCTGCAGAACCCGGAGTGGCGTAGGCGGGCAGGGGAAAGTCGGTGCCGACTCTAGGGTCAATAATTTTCAGTTCAATGGGTGTCATAATATCGTTCTGCTATCAGGGTAAGAAGATGGAGGGCTAATTGGGATTTATTAGTCAGGGGCAGGTCAACATGGCCGTTGGACCAGAATACGCTGAGCGCATTATCATCACTATTAAATCCTTGGCCGGCCAGCGCCACGTTATTTGCCGCTATCATATCTAATTTTTTACGCTTGAGCTTATCGCGAGCGTAGATTTCTATATCTTGGGTTTCGGCGGCAAAACCCACGGTAAAGGGGGTATCGGCCAATGCTGCCACTTCTGCAACTATATCGGGATTTTTGGTCAATTCGATGATCAAGCTGTCCGCCGCTGTCTTTTTAATTTTATGCTCGGCGACCACTTTAGGTGCGTAGTCGGCCACGGCGGCGCAGGCGATAAAGATCTGCTGCTGGGCGATAGCGCCCATCACGGCAGCCTGCATTTGCTGGGCGCTTTCTACATCAATGCGCGTCACACCCAGCGGCGTGCTTAACGCCACAGGGCCGGCTACTAAGGTGACTTCGGCGCCCAAGGCTACAGCGGCTTCGGCTAGGGCGAAGCCCATTTTCCCTGAGCTGTGATTAGATAAAAAGCGTACTGGGTCCAGCGCCTCTCGTGTCGGGCCTGCGGTCAGCATGACCTTAAGACCGGCCAAGGGCTGCGCGTTAAGGTGAGTCGTGGCTTGATCCTCAGCTTGTACTGTGGTTTCAGTAAAGTGGCGCTCAACTAATGCCACCAGCTCCAGGGGCTCTAACATACGGCCCGGCCCCACATCGCCACACGCTTGGACGCCTTGAGCAGGTCCCCAAATATGTACCTGGCGATCGGCCAGTACTTGTAAGTTGTGTTGGGTAGCCGCATGACGATACATCTGCTGATTCATGGCGGGTGCGAGAGCCAGTGGCGCCGGTGTAGCTAAGCACAAGGTAGTGAGTAAATCATCCGCCAAACCGGCAGTAAGTTTGGCCAGCGTATTAGCACTCGCCGGTGCAATCAGAATTAGGTCTGCCCATTTGGCTAATTCGATATGACCCATACCTGCCTCGGCGGCGGGGTCGAGCAAGGCATCAGAAACGGGCTCACCGGATACGGCTTGCAGGGTCAGTGGCGTGATAAAGGCCTTGGCGGAGTCGGTCATCACCACTTTCACCTCTGCTTGGCGCTCTTTAAGGCGACGCACCAGCTCGGCACTTTTATAGGCCGCTATGCCGCCTGTTACGCCGATTAAAATACGCTTTCCCGTTAATGACATCACTGCTTCCCTCTGCTGTTGAACGGCAAGATTATCATAAAAAATATGCTTTGGCGGTGTCTGTCAGGCTTTAGGCTAGGCTTAATAGCTAATCGGCTACAGCGACCATAAAGTGATGCGCACACCGCTTTACAGCCGAAGATTCATTACGACAGGGAGGTGGTGATGAGCATAAAAAACTGGCCAGCGGGAGAGCGGCCGCGAGAAAAATTATTAAGCCGCGGCCCAGACAGCTTATCGGACGCGGAATTGCTGGCGATATTCTTACGCACCGGTACTCAAGGCATGGATGCGGTCAGTTTGGCTCGCGCTTTACTGGAGCAATTTGGCTCGCTAAGACAATTACTGTTAGCGGATCAACACAGTTTTTGTGAAAAACCTGGGTTGGGTTTGGCCAAATACGTGCAGCTGCAGGCGAGCCAAGAGTTAATGCGCCGCTTTTTAGATGAAAAGCTAATGCGCGCTAATGCCTTAACCAATCCCGAACTGACACGGATGTTTTTACAATCGCGATTACGCGATCAGGATCGTGAGGTATTTGCCTTATTACTGCTCGATAATCAGCACAGAGTAATTGAATTTAATGAGTTGTTTTTTGGGACTTTGGACGCGGCAGCGGTTTATCCGCGAGAAATCGTCGCTTTGGTACTGAAACGGGGTGCCGCGGCGGTGATTTTGGTGCATAATCATCCGTCCGGTGTCGCCGAGCCCAGTCATGCCGATCGTTTAATTACTGAACGTATTCAAGCCGCTCTCGGGCTGCTGGATATTCGTGTATTAGATCATTTAGTGGTGGGAGACGGCGAAACTGTCTCGTTTGCCGAGCGCGGTTGGCTATAAATTGCTGCGTTTTTTGCCTTTTTGTTGATCTTAGGCTCGGTATACTGTATAAATTGCCGCCTTATTTTGCCCCGATAGACGGCCAACGGGGTGATTAATTGCTCGAGCAAATTAGTAAGATCTGGAGAAGACTGACATGTCTAAAGTATGCCAAGTTACAGGTAAGCGACCAGCTGTTGGTAACAACCGCTCGCACGCCAACAACGCGACCAAGCGTCGTTTCCTGCCTAACCTGCAAAGCCACCGCTTTTGGGTTGAGAGCGAGAAGCGTTTTGTAAAACTGCGTATTACCACTAAAGGTATGCGTATTATCGACAAAAAAGGTATCGACAGTGTCTTAGCTGACCTGCGTGCCAATGGCGTAAAAGTTTAAGGAGTTAACCAATGGCTAAAGGTATTCGCGAGAAGATCCGCCTGAACTCAAGTGCTGGTACTGGTCATTTCTACACTACGACCAAGAACAAGCGCAACATGCCTGAAAAAATGGAAATCAAGAAATTTGATCCCGTTGTACGTCAGCATGTGATCTACAAAGAAGGCAAAATCAAATAGATTTTGCTCTCTTTAAAAAAAACCCAGCTTCGGCTGGGTTTTTTTATGGCTGTGATCTTGGATATACTGGCGTGTGTCGATAAGGAGTCCCTCAATGCCTGAATTGCCCGAAGTAGAAGTGAGCCGCCAAGGCATCACCCCCTTTATGTTGGGTGAAACCGTGATGCGTATAGTGGTGCGTAATCCCAGCCTGCGTTGGCCGGTGCCAAGCGAGCTGCAAGAGATGGTGGGTTTAACCATTATTGCTGTACGCCGGCGCGCTAAGTATTTATTGCTGGAAACCGACTGGGGTACTGCCATTCTGCACTTAGGCATGTCGGGCAATTTACGTATCCTCGACCACGGCACGCAGCCTGGCAAGCACGATCACGTGGACATTGAGTTGGGTAATGGCAAACTGCTGCGTTTTAATGATACGCGCCGTTTTGGCTGCGTGTTATGGACCCGCGAGTCCGCCGAACAGCATGCTTTATTGGTCAAGTTGGGGCCTGAGCCTTTGACTGCTGATTTTCATGATGATTATCTTTACGAGCGCAGTCGTAAGCGAAAAGTTGCCGTAAAACAATTTATTATGGATAACCATGTGGTGGTAGGCGTGGGCAATATTTACGCGAATGAATCTTTGTTTAGTGCTGGCATTAATCCCGAGCAGCCCGCCAATGAAGTGACGCCGCTGCAATACGCATCGTTAACCACAGAGATAAAACTGGTGCTAGCGCGGGCCATTAAGCAGGGCGGCACCACGCTAAAAGACTTTACTGGCAGTGATGGTAAGCCCGGCTATTTCGTGCAAGAGCTGCAAGTGTACGGCCGCGCCGAGCAACCTTGCTCTGCTTGTGGTGGCCTATTAAAAGAAGTGCGCATGGGCGGACGCAGCACGGTATTTTGTCCGCGATGTCAGCCCATATTAAAATTGTGAAGGATGCAGGGTCATAAGTGAAGAGGGTGAGACAGCACCCAAACGACGGAAAATGCAGGGCATCCGAAGGTGAGTGTTGTCCCCTTGGCTCTTCACCCTTCACCCTTCACGTCTCACGCTAACTTTTTTGCAATAGATTGGGCCACCACGGCGGGTACGAATTGGCTGATGTCGCCGCCGTGGATCGCTACTTCTTTGACTAAGGTTGAAGAAATAAACGAGTTTTCTTCGGCCGGCGTTAAAAACACACTTTCTAATTCTGGCATTAGGCGGCGATTCATATTGGCCAGCTGAAACTCATATTCAAAGTCGGACACGGCGCGTAACCCGCGTACCAACACCTTGGCATTATGATCTTTGGCAAAATCGATCAACAAGCCAGAAAAGCCCACCACAGTCACATTAGGTAACTGCTGAGTTACCGTTTGAATTAAGCTCACTCTTTCTGCCAAATCAAATAAGGGGCGTTTGCTTGGGCTAAAGGCCACACCCACAATAACTTCACCAAACAGCTGTGAGGCGCGCTCAATTAAATCTAAGTGCCCATTAGTGATGGGATCGAAGGTGCCAGGGTAAATAACTCGGGTGCTCATAGGGGGTCCTTATAATTACGCCACAACAAAGATTAAGGTAGAATAGTACCGCATAACAGCCTGTGGGAGAGCTAAGTGATAAAACGAGTATTAGTAGTGCGTAATGATAAAATCGGCGATTTTATGTTGGCTTGGCCGGCGTTTGCCATGTTAAAAGCCTCAACTGACTGCCACGTTACCGCTTTGGTCCCCGCTTATACTCGCCAATTAGCTGAGCTGTGCCCCAGTATTGACGAAGTGATTGTTGACACAGGAAAAGAAACGCCGTTCGCTGAGCAAAAAATGCTATTAAGTCAGCTTAAATCACATCATTTCGACGCTGTTATCTGCTTCTTTTCGAATTTTCGCAACGCCAAGCTAATGTGGCAAGCCGGTATTAAACAGCGTTGGGCGCCGGCCACTAAGCTGGCGCAATTACTTTATAACCACAGGGTTAAACAGCGCCGCTCCCAATCTGCCAAGCCAGAATACGAATATAACTTAGACTTAGTGCGTGCTTTTTTACAGCATAATCAGCTGAATATTGTAGAGCCTCAAGCGCCCTATCTGAGCTTTGATGCGACCGAATTAGCGGCTTTTAAGGCCGGTCAGGCGCAACAACTCGCTATCGATGCTGATAAGCCTTGGCTATTAGTGCATGCCGGCAGTGGTGGCTCGGCAAATAACTTATCCATCTCCCAATACGCGAATTTAACTCATCGTCTGAAGCTTGCCAATCCGCAACTACAGATCGTACTAACCGCCGGTCCTGGCGAACAAGCCTTGGCGCAACAGGTAGTAGACTTAGTCGGCCAAGGTGCCACTAGTCAGGAAGTTGTGCTGGCTCACGACTTACCCTTACCGGACTTCTGCCGCCTCATCGCTTGTGGCAGCTTGTTCATTGCCGGTAGTACGGGGCCCTTGCACATAGCCGCAGCATTAGATGTGCCCACGGTGGGCTTTTTTCCTCTGCGCCGCTCTGCCACGCCATTACGTTGGCGCCCCCTCAATAGCGAAGGTCGCCACTTGGCTTTTCATCCACCGGCCAATGCCCAAGTGGAGGACATGAGCCAAGTGGACATGGCTGAGGTGGCAGCTGCGGTTACGCCTTGGGCCCTTGAGTTTGTGTCTTAATCCATAAATCCGCGTATTTGACGAATGTTGAGTGTGCAGACAGCACACTCAATAAGAAGCCTTGTTTTCCATCCAGAAAGCCGAGCTTGATCACGTACATCTTAATAAAGCAGCCTAAGCCGTGCAGCACCCCTTGGCTAATAGACGCCCGCTTGCCTCTTTGTCGGCGTTGTTCCGCCCAAGCACTAGCATAACCAGCTGACTTAACTAAATAATGCTCTAAATTTTGATAGGTGTAATGCAGCAAATCGCCCTGTAACTTTTGCACGTTAACGCCTTTATTAAGCTGCACCTTCTCATGCACCAGCGCATCGTTGTAGCCGGTTAACGCCTTAGGATAGAGGCGCAACACGCGGTCCGGATACCAACCACAATGGCGGATAAAGCGACCAAACACCCAAGATAAGCGTGGTATCGAATATACTGTATTGGCTTGTGGCTTAGCCAGCACGGCTTCTATGCTGGTTCTGAGCTCGGGCGTGACGCGCTCATCCGCATCTACCCATAAGATCCAGTCTGATTGCACATGACTTTGGGCAATTTGACGCTGTTTTCCAAAGCCCGGCCAGTCGCTATTCACAAAAAAACGGGCGCCGGCCGCCTCGCTAACGGCTTGCGTCGAGTCTGTACTACCAGAGTCCAACACCACAATTTCATCTACCCAATCTAGGGTCGCTAAACAATCGGCGAGATTCTCGGCTTCGTTTTTGACAATTAACACCGCGGCCAGCGTAGGGCGATTACTCATTAAACAGATTCCTGCAATAGATTAAAATCATGAATGATGCGCTCAAACTGCGCAATAACTTGCTCAATATCGATAAGCTGCATGGCCTGTGCGTTTTTTACACGGGTACGCCATGGCAGCTGGTCTGCGGTTTTCCCTGTCTCGGCCAACAGGGCCGCTTCATAGACACTCACCACATAATCACGACAATAATAAGGGCCCGTACGCGCCGGATTGTGGTGGGCGTACAAACCCAGCACAGGCGTGCCGACGAGGGTCGCCATGTGAGTCGGGCCCGTGTCGGGCGCCATCACTAATCGCGCCACCTTAATTAACGCCAATAACTGCGGCAAGCTGGTCTTGCCAACCAAATTCTCGGCGATATGTGGCGTTAATTGCTCGATTTTCGCCGCTAGCTCGCGCTCTTGCCGTGCTGGGCTGCCAATCAGTATGACCTGCATGCCTTTATGATGGGCATACTCAGCAAGCTTGGCGTAGCCTTCACTGGTCCAGTTTTTATAGGCTTTACTGGCTGCAGGGCAAATCAATAATAAAGGCTGCTGTACTTGATAACGCTGAGCCCAGAGCTGGTCTGCCTCCGGTAGCTCTAATGACCAGTGGGGTTTAGTATCGGTTAAGCCTAAGGCTTGACCAAAGGCCATAAAGCCATCGACCACGTGTTCGGTTTCGGCGGTCACCTTATAATTGGTAAATAACCATTGGCCATCTTTAGCGCGGGATTTGTCGAAGCCAAGCCGATAGTTGGCGCGTATTCCTAAGCTAGCAATACTGGCGCGCAGCGCGGCCTGCATATGTAATAGGGCATCAAATTTACGGCCTTTGAGTGTTCGCCATAACTGCGTATAAGCACGCCATCCCGCCGACTTATCAAACACGATAATCTCGACGTTGGGTAGTAACTGCAGCAGACTAGCCTCCACTTTCCCGGTTATCCAAGTGATTTGGGTGTTTGGCCATTGTTTTTGTATGGCTTGTACCAGCGCGATGGCATGGCAACAGTCACCGATGGCCGATAAGCGTAATAAACAGAGACTATTGGGGGGCGAATCGAACAAGGCCATAGGTAAATCTCCATAATTTGAGTCAGGCATTATGCAAAGGTGAGCTCGCCATGTAAAATCTGTGTTTTCGGCTTGGGGGAAACGACAGTGGAGCGCATTGAACACGGTTCAGAAATTATCTGGTATGACCCAGAGTGTTTCGACTCATTTCAGCGTGATTTTTTTGAGATCGACTACTGGCGAGAACAAGATGCCATTTGTGGTAAAGCTGTGGGTCGTAACACCACTTGGTTTGTAAAAGATGCGGTGTGCGACAAGGTGCTGCGTCATTATTACCGTGGCGGTATGATAGGCCGAGTAATGGAAGACACCTTCTTGCACGTCGCCGAGTCTAAAAGTCGCGCCATGGCTGAATTTACCGTATTAGCTAAATTGTATCGCCGTGGTTTACCCGTCCCTCGCCCGTGTGCCGCCCGTATGGTGCGCTCTAATTTAGTGTATCGGGCGGATATTATCTTAAGCTTGGTTGCAAACTCGCTTGATTTAGTCGCGGTATTAAAAGAGCGCGCCTTAACCAAAGAAGAGTGGCAAACCGTAGGTAAGACGATTCGTCGTTTTCATGACGCGGGTCTTTATCATGCCGACTTAAATAGCCACAATATATTGCTCGATACGGACGGTAAAGTCTGGCTAATTGACTTCGATAAATGTCACTTTCGTGAACCCAATACGTGGACCCGCGAGAATATGGACCGCCTATTAAGATCATTTCGTAAAGAGAAGGGCCTACATACCGATTTTCATTGGCAAGAAGCCGATTGGCGCATCTTGCTCAATAGTTATAAGACTAAGTGACGAAAATAAAATAGAGCCATAACATGGCTCTATTTTATTAGAGGAAGGCCTGTATCTGCTGCAGGGTTTTATGAATGGCGCCCTTGTTATTATTCACCACAGATAACGCATTTTTCCCCAGCTGTAATCTGGTTACTTTGTCTGAAAACAGGTCAATTAATGTGTCGGCTAACTCACCTGAGTTAGTAACTGTGATCAGTGCTTCTTGCTCAAGTAGTCGTTGGTAAATATCAGTAAAGTTAAATATTGAAGGGCCGGTAAGTATGGCTTTACCTAAAGCCGCAGGCTCTAATAAATTATGTCCGCCGCGCGCTATTAAACTTCCACCCACGAAAGTGATGTCTGCAGCCGCTAGCATCACGGGCAGCTCGCCCATGGTGTCACCGAGGTAAACTTGCGTGCTTATTGTCCGCTCTGATTGTGTGCGGCGACTTAATGTTAATGCTTGCTGTTTTATTAACTCTGCAACTTGGTTAAAGCGCTGAGGGTGACGAGGCACTATTATTAGCAGTGCATCCGGTAGCAAAGTTAACAGCTGTTTATGGGCTGCCAGTATCTGCTCATCTTCGCCTTCATGAGTGGAAGCCGCAATCCAAATAGGACGTTCATGTCCGAGCTGTATGCGTAGTTGCTGCCCTTTTTTATAAACATTCGGCCCGTAAGTAATATCAAATTTAATAGAGCCAGTAATACTCAGCTTATTTTTGCTTATGCCTAAGCCGATAAAGCGCTGAGCATCGGCGGGATATTGGCAGGCGATGTGACTGATATTACTTGATAGCAGCCGAAAAACAGCGTGAAAACGACGATATCGTGCGGCTGATCGTGCCGAGAGACGCGCATTTAATACCAGCACGGGTAGCTGAAATTTACCACAGGCACGCAACCAATTGGGCCAAAGCTCAGTTTCCATAATGAGTAGTGCGCGTGGCTTAATTCGAGCTAAAAACAAAGCCACCGCCCAAGGGAAGTCTAAGGGGGCATAACGGTGCTCAACTGAATCGCCAATTTTTAAAGCTAAATCAGCTCCAGTGCGGGTGGTGGTAGTTACCAATATAGGTAGCTCTGGGTATTCTGCTTTGAGGGCTTTAATCAACGAAGTTGCGGCGATCACTTCGCCGACACTTACGGCATGTATCCATACAGGGCCTTTTTGTCTTAAAGTCGGCACTAAGCCTAAGTGTTCAGACCAGCGCTTACCGAAACTAGGCTTGCCTTTTTTTGGCCAATACAGCATCGCCAAAATTATTGGACTAAAGAGATGAATTAAGACGTTATATAGTGCTGTGATCATAATGACTTAATATGCTCTAACGTTATTTTTATACCCATTAATACCTGATCTGGTGAGGGTAAACTTGCATCGGCATTCATCACAATATGATGATATTCATAGGAAGGCGTGTAACGGAAAGGTACGGTTGAATAAAAAATACCTACAGTAGGTGTGTGGGTAGCAATAGCCATGTTTCGAATGCCGGTATCGGTACTTACCACTAGGGTCGCTTCAGCTAGAAGTTGAGTAATATTTTTTAAATCTACGCTAGGTTGAATAGAAAAGTTATTATATTTTTCTAAATGTCGCAGTGATTCGCCTTTTTCCTTGCTGTTTAAACCTTCTAGGAAAATATGCTGATAATCGGGTAATGCTTGTACCGCTTTTGCTAATAGCTCGGCTTGCTCTGCGATGGGATACATTTTTGACTCTTGCGATGCGCCATTAAAGTAAATTATAAAAGGAGCCGTAATATTTTTATGTTCTTTATTATTAGGGTAGGCGAAGTTTAATGGATACTCTGGGTTGTGCCCTAGTATTCTTAACATATCCAACATAGCTTCTATTTCGGAACTAAAATCCGAACGAAACACTCCTACGTCATATAATAATCGATTTAGAATAGATCTATAGGGAAAGCCTACTTTTAATGTTGCCTTTGAAAGTGCAATCATCCAATAGGACCTATTGGTTGCAGCTAAATCAAAAATAATATCCTGCTCAGGTAGCTCTTTAATGTTGGATAGTTTTTCAGAAAATTTTATTTCTGATTTTTTATCGGCGCCATGCATTATGTGCACACTGTCTGCCAGATCACTAGGCATACCATACTGATAGTTAGATACAGCACAGAGTGTAATATGCGCATTGGGGAAAAACTTTCTGGCTTCAACTAAAAATGGTCGAGTAATAACCTGATCACCTAACGCTGCGTGACGAATGATCGCTATTTTTTTTATTTTTTCTGGGTTAAATTCAGTAGCTAAAAAAACACGTGATTTTTTATTAGCATAGGCGCCTTTTTCAAACCATAAATGCTTCATGTTATATTTCATTTTATTCTCGTTCTTGTAATTTATTAATAGCGTTAATGACTAATTGTGGAGTTAGGTCTTTTAGACATTTCAAATGGCCTAAAGGGCATTCCCGTTTAAAACATGGTCGGCATTCAATATCTATATGTACTACAGCTACATGTTCAGCTAAAGGCGGTGTGTATTTAGGCGAAGTAGAGCCATACACGGCAACCAGTGGGCGCTCCAGTGCGGCGGCAATGTGCATTAAACCCGAGTCGTTAGACACTACCATAGTGCTTAATGCCATCAAATCAATGGCTTGGTGCAGAGATGTTTTACCAGCAAGAATGTGGCAGTGTGCTTGCAGTTGGCTGGGCAAAGAGTGACGTATGGTTTCGGCTACGGGAATATCTTTGGCTGAGCCAAAAATCCATACTTGTTTGCCTTGTTTGATTTGGTGTTTCGCGACTTCAGCATAGTGTTGTTCTGGCCAACGCTTAGAAGGGCCAAACTCGGCACCTGGGCACAGACTTAATACTGGTCTACTTATATCTAACGACAATTCACTCAAGGCGAGCCGTTGATTTTTTTTATCTACAGCGAGCGAAGGCCATGGCAGATTGGGCAGGCTCTGGCTGTCAATCATTTGGGTTTTAGGATAGGCCAAGGCGTTATAGCGCTCTACCATAAGCGGAAAACTGCGCTTATTGCTGCGTAAGTCGTTGAGCAGGCCATAGCGAGACTCACCTTTCCAGCCGGTGCGCTTCTTAATACCGGCAAATAGTGGGATCAGCGCCGATTTCAAGGAATTAGGCTGCACTATGGCCCAGTCGTAACCCTCGCTTGCTAGCCTTCGCCCGAGACGAAAACGCTCAGTCAGTTTAAAGTCGCCATGCCCCAGCGGCATCACGATCGCCTTGTCCACTTCGGGCATACGCTCCAGGAGCGCGCAGCACCAAGCCGGTGCAATCACATGCAGTTCCGCTTCTGGGTGCTCTTGTTTAAGGGAGATGTACAAACTTTGCGACATCACCATGTCGCCAACCCATGAAGGCCCGATCACTAGAATTTTTTGAGACATTGAGAATGTTCCTCTTTGACAGCGAAACATTATACAATACCCGTAAACTATTAACTCGGATTAATGCAGGTATGCTCAAAAAATGGATTTCATCAATACAGCTTGCTCGTGATATTTGGCGGCGAAAATTGGGTTTGTTTTTATTTGATAGAGCAGCTGAAAAGTTTGAATTAAAAGATGATATTAAAAGAATAGTATTAGTGCGCTGGGATGCTAAGTGGGGAGACTCCATTGTATCGTCATTCGTTTTTCGAGAGTGGAGAAAGGCATATCCGGGGATAAAGATAGATGTGATTACGACGCCGAATATGTCAGGGTTGTTCAAAGATTATTTTAGTGCTGATCATGTTTATGAAGTGAAGAAGCGACCTAGTTATGGAGAATTAAAAATTTTAGCATCTGAAATTGGTCATGTTGATTTGCTGGTACACTTAAGCAAAGCATTAAAAATGAAAGATCTTTATTTTATGAGCAAAGTTCAGGCTAACTTCATTGCAGGTCTTGATGATCAGGTGAAGCTTGTAAACCTAAAGTTGGGACGAATCACAAAAAATAAGCATTTTTCAGATAAATATAAAATGTTGCTTGAGCACACGGGTGTTCAGCAAGTATGTGCAGATTATATTGTTCCTGAAAATGAATCGTCGGCTATTAATGTTGGTCAGTTTCTCTCTGCAATTTCCGGGCCTTTACTCGTTTTTAACCCTTATGGTAGTGGCGGCGCTAGACAATTAAGTAAAAGTACCATATCTGATATTATTGAAACCATAAATTCTGAGCGAGGTGTCGTTAATATAGTTTTATTAACCATGCCAGATAAGAAAGATGAAGTAGCGCTAATTTGTGAAAGGTATAATAACGTACATTTTTATGCTGACAGTCGATCTATTTATGATTCCATAGAGATTATGCGACAAGCGGATTATATTTTGTCAGTGGATACGGCAACCGTACATATAGCAACCGGGCTGCAAAAGCCATTGTTGGCTTTATATAACCCAGATGAGGAAAATTATAAAGAATGGCATCCAAATAATAAGCTATCGGACAGTATTTTTGCACAAAAAAACAATCCGCCAAACATTAATTTTTTTGATAAATCTAGTTTTAAAGAAAAAATCCCCAACTTATTTTAAGTTTAATTATTAATGTGATAGCGCGTGGCTAAAAAATTAATAATATTTTCTGGTTTCTATGAAACATTAAGCCATTTAGCTTAATGTTTCATACCGAAAATTATTTTTTTCGAAACACATAATTCCCTCTAATTTTCCGCCACAGGCCGAATACGTCGGTACGGGGGAAGATGGCGATGCGTCGGATCTGATAAGGATCTTCGTGCATGGCGAGGGGACCGCTGTTGGTGGCGACGGCAAAGGGGTAGCCCAACTCGAAGGCCAGATCTTTGCTGTCTTGGTTGTGGCTGCCGAACGGGTAGGCGAAGGACAGCAATGGTTTACCGATTAATTGTTCGAGTTGCGCCTTATTCTCGCTAATCTCAATGTGCTGTGCAGTTTTATCTAGCTTGTCTAAGTGTGGGTGAGTCAGGGTATGACCACCAAACTCTACTAATCCGGAGGCCGCCATTTCTTTGATTTGTGCCGGACTCATAAGCTCGACGCGCTTTTCCGGATTATTTGGCTGCTCTACGTCCCAGCGGTTGAATTGTTCACCGGTAACGGCATAAATCACCGCTTTAAAATTGTACTTTTTCAGCAGTGGGAACAAGAGCTCATAATTATCTTTATAACCGTCGTCGACGGTCAGCATTATGTACTTTTTATTGGGATTTAAGCGCTCGGCAAAACCCTGCTCATTAAGGTCAGCAAAGGTCAATGTTTGATAACCCAAGTGCTTTAGTAATTTAAAGTGCTTTTCTAACATATCGACGTGCATATAGGTGCCATGTACGCCTTTTTCGCTTTCATCTTTAATAAAACGGTGATACATGATGATGGGCATTTCACGGCGTAATTTATGCACGTACACGCTTTGGTAATCTTGCTCTAGCTGTTTGACCACGGCTTGTAAGTCGTAATTCGCCTTAACTTGTTCAATCAGACTGGCGTCGGGCTGTGTTTGCGTTAAGGCGTGAGCAATGCGCTCTGGCAAGGCTGAAAAATCAATATCGAGATCTTTTGGGCCAATATCGCCAAAGTTACTGCTCATAGCAGCAGGCAAATTTTCAGCGGTAATCAGTCCCGGCGCCATGGCTTCGCCAATGGCAAAGATGGGGCGCTGCATTAATATGGTTTCCATGGCCACGCGCCCGGCACCTATCACTAAATCCGATTGGGCGATAAGGCTCGGTATATCTTGCACGTAACCGAGAAACTGCACTTTCGTTTTAAAGCGCTCAAACCGTTCCGGCACCACAGAGCCGGAGGCGATTTGTACTTGGTATTTATCTAAGTCTAAACATTCATCGAGCAAGCGATAGCAAAGCTCACCTTTAGGGCCGGTCAGGCGGCCGATAATGCTGATCACCGGCTTCGCATTGTGAGGTGCAGGGCTTGGCTGATATTGCTCGGTATTAATACCGTTACGGCCAATGTTAATTAGCTCAGGTGACACGCCTAGGCTGGTTATTAGTTGTTCGCGCACGGCTTCACAGACGGCTAAGGCCTTGTCTCCCAGTGCATGAAACTTCTTGCGCGAAGCGTGTACGGGCTGGCGACCATGAACGCTGGTGATCATGGGCGTGCCGGTAATTTTACAGGCCACATAGCAGCTCCAGCTGGAGGCGCGGCTGTGGGCATGTACTAATTGAATACGGTGTTTTTTAATCAGGTAGACCAAATAGCCTACATGCCAAAAACGCCTTGGTATGCTGCGCTTATTAAAGCGCAGCTTAAAAAACGCGCCCTGATGTGGCTTAGTGAGGGTGTCGGAGACATAACACACCTTGTGACCACGTCGCGTCAGTTCATCGCCAACCGTAGTGGCATAGACTTCGGCACCCGTCACTTCTAATTGTGATAGTGCCATCAAGATGTTCATGCTGTGTTATTACTCCTTACCCATTTTAGTTTCTTCTTAACTGACGGCTTACCGTTATCTATTAACGATTCAGCCAAGCCAAGTATTCGCCAGTACCTTCGGCCACCGTTTTAAAACTGTGCGGGTAACCGGCGGCGCGCAGTTTGGTCAAGTCCGCTTGGGTAAAGCTCTGGTAGCGACCTTTTAACTGCTCAGGGAAAGGAATGTATTCAATTTCGCCCTTGTTGTGGTGCTTGATTACGGCTTCGGCGACATTTTGGAAGGGCTCGGCTTGACCGGTGCCGCAGTTAAAGATGCCGCTGACTTCTGGATTTTCCCAGAACCATAAGTTTACCTTGCACACGTCTTCTACGTAGATGAAGTCGCGCATTTGGCCGCCATCGGGGAAGCCATCGCACCCGGCGAATAACTTAGGATTTTCGCCTTTGTGTAGTTGGGTGTTGAGATGGAATGCCACGCTGGACATGCCGCCTTTATGCTGCTCGCGCGGGCCATAAACGTTGAAGTACTTTAAGCCCACGACTTGTGAGTTTATTTCTGGCATTAAGCGTCGCACATATTGGTCGAACAATTGTTTGGAGTAGCCGTAGACGTTGAGCGGCTGCTCGTATTGTGGTTCTTCAATAAAGTTGTCGTTGCGTCCGCCGTAGGTGGCGGCAGAAGAGGCGTAGATAAACGGAATTTCGCGCTCGACGCAGTAATGCAGCAAATCTTTGGAATATTGATAGTTATTTTCCATCATGAATTTGCCGTCCCACTCAGTCGTGGCTGAGCAGGCGCCTTCATGAAAGATGGCTTCGATGCCGCCCCATTCTTCAAAGTCGTCGCCGGAGAAGATACGTTGGATAAATTCGTCTTTGTCGAGGTAGTCGGCGATAGTTAAGTCCACAAGATTAACGAACTTGGTACCATCTGTAAGGTCATCGATGACCACAACATCGGTGCGGCCTTTGTCATTAAGGGTTTTTACTAGGTTACTGCCGATAAAGCCGGCGCCGCCAGTTACTATGATCATCAGGTTTGCCTCTGGTTGGCCGGATAGTCCGGCATCACGCATAAAGTAAAATTAAGTCAGTTTATCACGCTTGGTCGCTAGAAAACCAACTCAGGTAACTGCGTTATATGTGAGTGAAATAACGCTGAGCCTTGGTTTGCTATGATGAAAGCTATAGAACGGATCTTGGCTGTAGCCTTGTAGTTGTTTAATGAGCAAGGCGAAGCCAATGTCACTACCAATCACATAGCGGCGAGTTTGGGCATGAACTCAGGGAGCTTGTATCACCATTTTCATAATAAGAACCACATTGTTTCCTGAATTTTCCTGCAATACAGCGCGTGGTTACGTAAAAGTTTTACGCCGCAAAATAGTGGTTGAAAATAGTGATCCGGCGAGCCCTGTGCAATGGCTTCATTATCTAGATGCTACTTTTTATGTGATGCGGAAGTTTCGTTTTTTACAGCAATTCAACGATATTTACCCCGAGCCCCTGAACTGTATTAACAATATTTGACGGTTTATCCAGACCGCAAACTTACACGCATTGTTAGCTGAGCTTAACCGACAGCAAGTGTTGGCATTTCCGATGCGGAGATAGCGCCGGTCAATGATGTACTGAACATACTGGCGTCAATCTGGGTAAGTTATCAGTCGGCGTACTCGTGTAAGTCACACATTAGCCAAGTGGTGTTATATGAGGGCGAGTCACGGGTACTGTTACTGCTGAAGCCTTATTTTCATCTAGGGTTTGGTCTGGCGTTAGCTGGTTTGATGGCAGATTATCAGGTGCTTGAGGGCAAACCCAGTGATCCCTTTCACAAGTAATACATATTAGTAGAATATGCTGTGATAAATCTATGGCTTGGGAGTAAGGTGAAATAAACGATCCTAAGCCTTCAGATTGATAGCAGGAGTTTGCCATGCCAGCGGCATTTTATGCTCATTTATCCACACAGCTTGCCCAAACCCAAGCCGACGGTTTGTATAAGCAAGAACGCATCATTAGCTCGCCACAAAGTGCTGCCATAGCAGTGGGTGACCAAGAGGTCATTAACTTTTGTGCCAACAACTATTTAGGGCTAGCCAATCACCCCGAACTGATTAACGCCGCAAAGCTTGGCCTCGACAGTCACGGCTTTGGCATGGCCTCGGTGCGTTTTATCTGTGGCACTCAAGACTTACATAAACGACTAGAAGCCAGTCTCTCTGCCTTTCTTGGCATGGAAGATACCATTCTCTATACCTCCTGCTTCGATGCCAATACTGGTTTATTTGAAGCCCTGCTCGGGCCTGAAGACGCCATTATTTCCGACGCCCTGAATCACGCTTCCATTATCGATGGCGTGCGGTTGTGCAAGGCTATGCGCTATCGCTATGCCAATAACGACATGAACGACTTAGAAGCGCAGTTAACACAGGCAACAGCAGACGGCGCCCGTTTTATCTTGATTGCCACCGACGGCGTGTTTTCCATGGACGGCGTGATTGCGAACTTATCCGCTATCTGTGATTTGGCCGACCGCTATGGCGCCATGGTGATGGTGGATGACTCTCACGCCGTGGGCTTTGTCGGCGAGCAAGGGCGCGGCACCCCTGAATATTGCCAAGTGATGGGACGGGTGGATTTAATTACTGGGACCTTGGGCAAGGCCTTAGGTGGCGCCTCGGGCGGCTATACCTCGGGCAAACAAGAAGTGATCGACTGGCTGCGCCAACGTTCACGGCCTTATCTTTTCTCTAATTCCGTAGCGCCCGCCATAGTGGCAGCCTCGATTAAGGTGCTGGAGATGCTCAAAGATGGCGCTGTGTTACGCGAAAAAGTACGTGAGAACAGTATTTATTTTCGTCAGCAAATGACGGCAGCCGGCTTTATCTTAGCAGGGAAGGATCATGCCATTATTCCGGTGATGCTGGGCGATGCGACCTTAGCCGCTGAGATGTCGACGCGTTTATTGGCGCGCGGTATTTACGTGGTGGGCTTTTCCTTCCCAGTGGTACCCAAAGGTCAGGCGCGAATTCGTACTCAGATGTCGGCGGCGCACAGCCGTGAACAGCTGGATAGAGCCATTGCTGCATTTATTGCCGTGGGTCGCGAGTTGAACGTTATCGAGCAAAGAGTGTAAGGAGCGCGCATGAAAGCCTTAGCCAAACTAAAAGCCGAGCCCGGCATCTGGATGACAGACGTGCCCGAGCCTGAGGTCGGCCATAATGACTTATTAATTAAAATCCGCAAAACAGCCATTTGCGGCACCGATATTCATATTTATAACTGGGATACTTGGTCGCAAAACACCATTCCCGTGCCTATGGTGGTAGGTCATGAATACGTGGGGGAAGTGGTTGCCATGGGCCAAGAAGTACGTGGTTTTGCGGTGGGCGATCGTGTTTCCGGCGAAGGCCATATCACCTGCGGCCATTGTCGAAATTGCCGTGCCGGTCGTACACATTTGTGCCGTAATACCGTGGGCGTAGGCGTCAATCGCCAAGGCGCCTTCGCTGAATACTTAGTGATCCCCGCCTTTAACGCCTTTAAATTACCCGATGAAGTGACCGACGATTTAGCGGCCATTTTCGACCCCTTTGGTAATGCGGTACACACAGCGCTTTCCTTCGATTTAGTGGGCGAAGATGTGTTGATTACCGGTGCCGGTCCCATAGGTATTATGGCCGCGGCGGTAGCTTGGCATGTTGGGGCGCGTCATGTGGTGATCACAGATGTGAACGAGTATCGGCTGGATTTAGCGCGCAAGATGGGCGTGACTCGGGCGGTCAATGTGGCCAGCGAAAAGCTGGAGACAGTGATGTCTGAGCTGGGCATGACCGAGGGTTTCGATGTGGGGCTGGAAATGTCCGGCGTGCCCGCGGCCTTTAGAGACATGCTGGATAAGATGAATCACGGCGGCAAGATTGCCATGCTGGGGATCCCGCCCAGCGAGATGGCCATCGACTGGACCAAAGTGATCTTCAAAGGCTTAGTGCTGAAGGGTATTTATGGCCGCGAGATGTTTGAGACTTGGTACAAGATGGCCAGCCTTATTCAATCGGGGTTGGATTTAAGCCCCATGATCACCCATCACTTTAAAGTGGATGATTTTCAGCAAGGTTTCGACGCCATGCGCTCCGGCCAGTCTGGTAAAGTGATTTTAGATTGGAGCTAAAGGTAAGATCGCATTGACCAATGTAGGGCCTGCGCGGAACAGCCAGAAAAACAAAGTGCCGTGTTTTGTTGGCGGCCCTTGTTCTCGCATTGCACCGCCGGTGTAAATAGTGCTTGGCGCTATAGCTAATGCCAAGCCAAGGGAGATTGGGTAAACTGGTTGAAATTTATATTAGGAGTTTACCATGGAGCAGTTTGCTCATATTTCTGTCGATGAAGCGCAGAGCTTATTGGCCCAAGGTCCGGCTCGGTTAGTTGATATCCGTGATCCTCAGTCGTTTGCAGCTGCCCGTGCAGCGTCGTCTTATCATCTCACCAACGACACCTTAGTCGCCTTTACCAATGAGGTGGATTATGAGACGCCCATCATAGTGATGTGTTATCACGGCGTGAGCAGCCAAGGTGCGGCTCAGTATTTAATCGAACAAGGTTTTGAAGAAGTGTACAGCCTAGATGGCGGCTTTGAAGCGTGGCGCCGCACTCAGCCTGTGGTTGCAGCGTAATGAAATTGTTGTTGGTGGTGCCAGACCCCAGACTTGCCCAGTCATTTGTCGATTACTTAGCAGCCATGGGTCTGCAATGTGAGCAAACCCTCGACGATGCAAATAGGGTCAGTATTTGGTTGGTGGATGAAAGCTTGTGGTCTAAGGCTGAGCCTGAGGTGCTGCGTTTTCTTGCCGAGCCTTTGCATCCGCGTTATCAAGAAGCCGCTTGGCTGCATGGCGATACACAGGTCAAGTTTGCGCCGAATAAGCGCAGTAATAATAGCTTGGCTCAGTTATTAAGCCGCACGGGGCCAGTGAACGTCAGCGTATTGATAGCGTGTGTGCTGATTTATATTTTGACCGCGCTGAATGTGCCCGTGTTGGCTGCATTGTCATTTCCGCCGCAGCTAAGTCAATTACTGGGCCTCAATTTTTGGCGCGTTTTTACGCCTGCCTTATTGCACTTCAGCTTAATGCATCTGGTGTTTAACCTGTTTTGGTGGTGGTATTTATCCAGCATGGTGGAGCGAGAGCGCGGCTCAGGGCGCTTGCTGTTAATCGTGCTGCTGGCAGCCGCACTCCCTAATCTGATGCAGTTTTTTGCCAGTGGCCCCTACTTTGGTGGTTTATCGGGCGTTGTGTATGCCTTGTTTGCCTATGTCTGGCTGTCGGGACGTTTAAATCCTGCGGGCGGCATGAGCTTGCCCGATGGCATGGCGGTATTGATGCTGGTGTGGCTGGTGTTGGGTTTTACGGGCGTCTTGGGGCCGGTAGCCAATTTAGCCCACTTGGGCGGTGGCCTAATTGGGCTAGTACAAGCTATGTGGGATCGTCAGCGGGTTTCACATTAAATTAGCATTACTGATATAGAAACTTGGTAAATAACAGCCGCCGGAGCGGCGTTTCCCCCGTCTCTTTTAATAACAGATCGTTGAGGCGCTGCAAGCCTTCGCTGGCCAGTGGCTCGCGCATCGCCAACGAGCGAATTTTTTGCTGGTCTTGTTCGGCCAATAGACTATTGATTGCATCGCGCAACAGGGGAATATGCAGCTCCACTAATGGCATCTTGTCGGCACTTTCTAGCATTAAATCCACAGTTACCCGCACATAACCTAAGGTTTGGCCCGAGTTGTGGTAGTTAGTAATAATGTCGGGTTCAATGGTGTAATATAAAGGGCCTTCTGGGGCTGCCTCTTGAGCCTGCAGCGATGCCGCGGTGAACAGAATACACAGTGCTATTATGCGAAACATCATGAGCCTTTCTAGCTGAATAAGATGGCTATTGTTTAAACAAAGTGTGAGCCGGTCAAGTGAATACGTGTTTTTCAGGATTTAAACTCTTATTAATGTCTATGCCTTACCACATCAACGTTAGGATATATCCGTGAAGACTACCGCCGATGCACATTGGCGCTGGCAATCCGCAGTTCCGCTCACTTTGCCAAATCTTAATGATTGGCTGCAAGATACGGGTTCATTAACCGCTCGTTTACGCCTGCATTGTAAGCAGTTTCGGGTGCAACTCTTGAGCACTCGTGAGGGCGTGTCGCTCACGCCGAGTCAAGCACACTGGCTGGGTGAAACTCACGCCTATTGTCGTGAAGTCTTGCTGTTATGTGACGAACAGCCATGGATTTATGCCAGCTCACTGTATTCCAGCGCCGCACTTGAGGCCCTGCCCGCACTCGGCGGCTTAGGCCAAAAAGCCTTAGGTGAATTACTGTTCAAACATCCGCAATTAGTGCGCAGTTGGTTTGAGTTTGCACAGTTAACGGCGGATGAGTCTCAGCAACTAGTCTTGCAAGTTCATCCTCATTTGCCAGTTTCCACCTCCTCACTGCCTTGGGCACGTCGCTCTGTGTTGGCTACTCCCGAAGCTCGGGTTTTAGTCAGTGAGTTATTTTGCCTGCCGCCTGCGCTTATTAGAGAGTAATGTCATGACCAGCTCCACTTCGCCTAACCCTGATGTGTCCACAGTCAAGCGTCCTAAATGGCGCGCTTACATGGCGTTGGCTCGACTCGATAAACCCATCGGCACCTTGTTACTGCTTTGGCCTACCTTGTGGGCCTTGTGGATTGCCGGCGACGGGCGTCCGTCTTGGTGGCTATTACTGGTATTTATCGTGGGCGTGTTTTCGATGCGCTCGGCGGGATGTGTGATCAATGATTATGCGGACAGGCATGTTGATGGTCATGTAAAGCGCACGAATGGACGGCCTTTGGTGACGGGCGAGCTGACCGAGCGTCAAGCGTTGAGCTTTTTTACGCTCTTGGTGGGAATTTCTTTTTTACTGGTGCTGACCACTAATAAGCTGACTATTTTACTGTCTGTGGCCGGCCTTGGTTGGGCCGCGCTCTATCCTTTTATGAAGCGTTATACTCACCTGCCGCAGCTATTTTTAGGTATTGCCTTTTCATGGGGAATTCCCATGGCCTTCGCCGCACAAAGTAACAGCTTACCGCTGGGTCTGTGGTTGTTATTTGCCGCCAACCTAACCTGGACCATTGCCTACGACACTATGTACGCCATGGTGGACAGGGACGATGACTTGCGGGTGGGTGTTAAATCTACCGCCATCCTATTTGGTCGCCGAGATAAGCTCATCATCGGCATCTTGCAGCTGTTAACGCTGATACTCTTGGTCGCCGCTGGTCAAACCTTTGCCTTAGGGGCTTGGTTTTATTGGAGCTTGTTAGGAGCGGCTGGCTTCTTTGTTTATCAGCAACGCCTGATCTGCGACCGAGAACGCGAGCCGTGTTTTCGCGCCTTCTTGAATAATAACTACGTGGGCATGCTGGTGCTTGTCGGCTTAGTGTTGACGTTATTCTAAGGGCGTTATGGCCGCAGAATGGCGAAATTAACGCATTTATCTAGGCTGAATGGGTGAGTGACAGATTTTATACTTGCTCCGAGGCATATACTGGATATACTGCCAGTTAACTGTATAAAAAAACAGGTGCCTTATGAAAGCGCTTACGCTTCGCCAGTCTCAGGTACTGGACATTATTAAAGATCAGATCCAGCAAACCGGCATGCCACCGACGCGTGCCGAAATAGCCAGCATTTTGGGGTTTAAATCCGCGAATGCGGCGGAAGAGCACCTTAAAGCGCTGGCCAAAAAAGGCGTTATTACCATGATGCCGGGTACCTCTAGAGGTATACGCCTGATTGAAGAAGAGCCAGAAGAAACGGGTTTACCGCTGATTGGTCGCGTGGCCGCCGGTGAGCCGATTTTGGCCCAGCAGCACATAGAAAGTCATTATCAGTTGGATCCTACATTGTTTCATCCAGCAGCCGACTTCTTACTGCGTGTCCAAGGCATGAGCATGAAGAATATCGGCATCATGGATGGCGATTTGTTGGCGGTGCACAAGACTCAAGAAGTGCGTAATGGTCAGGTGGTAGTGGCGCGCCTTGACGACGAGGTGACGGTAAAGCGTTTTCAGCGCAAGGGGAATAAGGTGAGCTTATTACCGGAAAACGAAGAGCTTAGCCCTATCGAAGTGGACTTACGTAGCCAAGAGCTGATCATCGAAGGTCTAGCCGTGGGCGTGATCCGTAATTCTGATTTTTAACCGTTTTCGATTTTTTAACTGATTTTTTGCCAACTCGCGTGAGGAAATTAGCTGCCTCACGCAGCCTGCTGGTATTTTTACTTTATCTTTTCCCCCTGCTTGCGCGTCATTGCTTAGTTTGATCGCCTTGTAACTCCTTTTCTTCGCTCATCAGCCTAGCGTCACTATTTTCTTTCCTTTTTCGCTTTCGATGCTTTACTTACTGTTAACGTCGGATGTCGCTACTCAGATGCGAATCGCACCTCAATTCAACGTCAGTACGCCAATATTCAATACGAACTTGGGGGTGCATGGTGAAGCTAAATCCGCTGTTATTGTCTTTACTCATAGCCCTGCCGACGCAAGCGCAAACTCGTTTCAATATGACGTCTGGTGTGACCGACATTAGCCAAAAAGTATATGGCCTGCACATGACCATATTCCTGATCTGCGTGGCAATTGGCGTCATTGTATTTGGCATTATGCTTTGGGCCATCATTCATCATCGTAAAGACAAGGGTGTACAGGCTGCCCAGTTTCATGAAAGCACCAAAGTAGAAATTCTCTGGACTCTGATCCCCTTCGTTATCTTGATTATTATGGCCATTCCGGCCACTCGTACCTTAATTGCCATGGAAGATGCCAGCCAATCGGATCTGACGGTGCAAGTGACGGGTTCGCAGTGGAAATGGCATTACAGCTACTTTGAGCAAGATGTCGACTTTTATAGCTTGATTGGTACTTTACCAGAGCAAATTCAAGGGAAAGCTGCTAAAGGTGAGAATTACCTGCTGGAAGTAGATTGGCCGTTAGTGCTGCCCACAGATCGTAAAATCCGCTTCTTAATTACTTCTGATGATGTCATCCATTCTTGGTGGGTGCCGGCGTTTGCCATTAAAAAGGATGCGGTGCCGGGCTTTATTAATGAAGCTTGGACGCGTATTAACGAGCCGGGTATTTACCGTGGCCAATGCGCCGAGCTATGCGGTAAAAACCATGGCTTTATGCCGATAGTCGTGCAAGCCAAAAGCGGGGCCGAATTCGACACTTGGCTGGCTGATGCTAAAGCTAAGCAGCTGCAAGCCAAAGCTGACGAACAAACCCAACTGTCCACACAAATGACCATGGATGAGCTAATGGCAACGGGCGAGCAGGTGTATCAACGCATTTGTGCCGCTTGTCATCAGACTAATGGTGAAGGTTTGCCCGGCGCTTTTCCGTCACTTAAAGGCAGCCAGTTGATTTTAAAAGATAAGGCGGATCACCTGCATATTGTGCTGTTTGGTAAAGCGGGCACGGCCATGCAAAGCTTTGATAAGCAGCTATCAGCCAAAGAACTGGCGGGAGTGATCACTTACGAGCGTAACGCTTGGGGGAACGATACCAAAGATTTGGTGCAACCCAGCGATATTGAGCAGGCCAGAAACGGGCAGTAGGGGGCTAGGATGGCATCGCTAAATAAAGTAGACATAGTAGAAGATCCAGCGGACTTACTTGTGGCAGCTCATGGGCCGACTAAAGGTCTTAAGCGCTGGCTATTTACTACTAATCACAAAGACATAGGCACCCTCTATCTTTTGTTTAGCTTGACCATGTTTTTTGTCGGCGGCGGTATGGCAATGTTGATCCGTGCCGAATTGTTTCAACCGGGTCTGCAACTAGTGGAGCCAGCTTTCTTTAATCAGATGACGACCATGCACGGTTTGATCATGATTTTTGGTGCCGTTATGCCCTCGTTCGTGGGGTTGGCTAACTGGATGATACCGCTGATGATAGGTGCGCCAGATATGGCCCTACCGCGTATGAACAACTGGAGTTTTTGGATACTACCCTTTGCCTTTTTGCTCATGTTATCAACCTTGTTTATGCCAGGTGGCGGCCCAAACTTTGGTTGGACCTTCTACGCACCCTTATCTACCACTTATTCACCAGATAGCACTGCCTTGTTTGTGTTTGCTATTCATATTATGGGCATCAGCTCCATCATGGGGGCCATTAACGTCATAGTGACTATCTGTAATTTGCGCGCACCCGGCATGACTTGGCTGAAGCTACCCATGTTTTGTTGGACTTGGTTGATTACGGCGTTTTTGCTGATCGCCGTGATGCCGGTGCTAGCCGGTGCTGCGACTATGGTGTTAACCGATAAATATTTTGGTACCAGCTTCTTTAATGCGGCCGGTGGCGGTGACCCTATATTGTTTCAGCACATCTTTTGGTTTTTTGGCCATCCCGAGGTCTACATTATGATTTTGCCGAGTTTTGGCATCATCTCGGCCACCATTCCTACCTTTAGTCGTAAACCCTTGTTTGGTTATCGTTCTATGGTTTTCGCCACCGTGGCCATTGCTGGTTTGAGTTTCTTAGTGTGGGCGCACCATATGTTTACTGTGGGCATGCCGGTGGCGGCAGAATTGTTCTTCATGTATTGCACCATGCTGATCTCGGTACCCACTGGCGTTAAGGTCTTTAACTGGGTAGCCACTATGTGGCGCGGCTCACTGAGCTTTGAAGTGCCTATGTTGTTCTCTATCGCTTTTATCGTGCTGTTCACAATTGGCGGCTTTAGCGGCTTAATGCTGGCCATTACCCCCGCGGACTTTCAGTATCACGATACCTATTTTGTGGTCGCTCACTTTCACTATGTGCTAGTGACGGGGGCCGTATTGTCGGTGTTTGCTGGCGTCTATTACTGGTTGCCTAAGTGGACGGGTCACATGTTTAACGAGCGTCTAGGCAAGTGGCATTTTTGGTGTTCGGTGATTTCCGTCAACGTGCTGTTTTTTCCGATGCACTTTTTGGGTCTCGCGGGTATGCCGCGGCGCATCCCCGACTATGCGCTGCAATTTGCCGATATTAACGCCTTAGTAAGCATTGGCGGCTTTGCCTTTGGTTTATCGCAACTGCTGTTTGTGGTGCTAGTCATCAAATGTATTCGCGGCGGTGCACCGGCGACGGCTCGGGTTTGGGAAGGTGCCCATGGCATGGAATGGACAGTACCGTCGCCTGCGCCTTATCACACCTTTAGCACGCCACCTGAGGTGACGGATTATGACGCGCGATCGTAAGGCTCTGCAGTTAACGCTATTAGCCGTGGCTATGTTTGGCTTTGGCTTTTTGTTAGTGCCTTTATATGACGTGTTCTGCGATATCACAGGCCTGAACGGTAAAACAGCCACGCAAGCGGTGGCAGAGTCCCGAGAAATAGATGCGCAGCGCCAAGTGATGGTGGAGTTTGTTACTTATAAGAGTACGGGACTGCAAGGGGAGTTTACTGCGTCGGTGCAGCATTTACAGGTACAGCTTGGTGCTATGCATCAGGTTGATTTTACGGTGACTAATCCCAGTGGCAAAGCCCAAGTACTGCGGGCCATTCCCTCGGTTTCACCGGGTCGCGCCGCCAGTTACTTGCGCAAAACCGAGTGTTTCTGTTTTCAAGAACAGCCTTTGGCGGCACGCGGTGAGGCCATAATGCCGATGCGTTTTTATGTGGATCGTATGCTGCCGGCAGACATAGAAGTATTTACGCTGTCGTACACTTTGTATGACATCAGTGATAGAGCCAACAGTGGCTAGGCCAAGGAGGCAAGCATGTCGGTTAAATTTCAGCCGTATTATGTTCCGAGTCAAAGCCCCTGGCCGTTAATGGGCGCGCTGGGGTTGTTTTTGTTAGCCGCGGGTGCCGGACTTTGGGTGTCGGGATTAGCCTCTTTTGCTGGGTACATCATGTTTAGCTTGGGCGTGTTGGTGATGGTAGTCATGTTATTTGGCTGGTTTGGCAACGTCATCCAAGAGTCAAAGTCTGGTTTATATAGCACGCAGATGCACCGTTCTTTTCGTCTCGGTATGAGCTGGTTTATTTTTTCCGAACTGATGTTTTTTATGGGACTGTTTGGCGCGCTATTTTACATTCGCATTTTAGTGGTGCCTTGGTTAGGCGGGGCCAGCAATAATGCCATGACCCATGCGGTGCTCTGGCCAAATTTCGTTCCCGACTGGCCTATGCTGCTGACGCCGGGGGGCACTAAGACAGCGGCCATGAGTTGGTTTGGCTTGCCGCTGATTAACACCCTAGTGCTGCTCACCTCATCGCTTACCTTGTATGTTGCGCATCGGGCGTTACTGCATAACCGGCGTAATAATCTGGCGCTGTGGTTGGGGTGCACAGCGCTATTAGGTATCACTTTCTTAGTCTTACAAACGTGGGAATACAGCCATGCCTATCAGGAGTTAGGGCTTAAATTGGATTCTGGTATCTATGGTAATACCTTCTTTTTATTGACCGGTTTTCATGGCGCGCACGTGATCTTGGGTACGCTATTGCTGGTGACTATGTGGCTTAGGGTACAAAGAGGAGATTTCACTTCGGCGCAACATTTTGGTTTTCAGGCGGCAGCTTGGTATTGGCATTTCGTGGATTTGGTGTGGCTGGCGCTGTTTATGACGGTATACGTGCTGTGAAACTTGATGCGGGAGGAGGGCTGTCTAATCTCGCGTCCCTCACCTTTCGCCCTTACAGCATGAGACAGGGAGACTGAATATTGAGCAAAAGAAAGGACGTCGGTTTGTTGATGCTCACCGCACTGCTCAGCCTAGTGATGCTGGGCATGGCGGGTTGGCAATTGTCCCGTGCCGAAGAAAAACGCCAGTTAATCGTCGAGTGGCAGCAGCGTCGCAACAGTGATATTAGCTTAAACCAAGCCAGTGCCATGGAGTCTCCCTTTGGTTATCGACTGGCGACTCAGGGGCGCTACTTATCTGGACGTGAGGTCTTTCTCGATAACCAAATACAAGCAGGGCGGGTGGGTTATCGATTAATTCGCGCCTTGCTCACGCCGCAGGGTTTGCTGATGGTTGATACCGGTTGGTGGGCAGCCGAGGTGGACAGGCGTCAGTTACCCGCAATTCCTGCCATCACTACGTCCCTGTCGCTCTCTGGGCATCTAGTTCGACCGTATCAGCCGCCACTCTCGTTAGGCCAGTTCACCTTCATTGCCAGCTATCCTTTAGTACCCAGTTTAACGCCTGCTTTATTAACACAAATCTGGGGCGAGCCTGTGCTGCCCTTCGTCTTAAAACTATCCAGTGACGAACAGGGTACTGAAGATGAACCCTGGCAGCCGGTGGTGATGGGGCCAGAGAAACATATTGGCTACGCGGTGCAATGGTTGCTAATGGCGCTAGCTGTGTGTATTGCCGCGTTTTGTTACTACCGGAGGCGTGATGCCAACTAACTTCCAGCCCCAGCCTCAATCTAAGCAGAGCCAGCGGCGTCATTCCCGACCCCGTTATTACACGCTTATCGCCTTGGGCTTGGTATTTTCATTTCCTGTGGTTTTGGCTTGGCTGACCTTGCAGCTAGGCTGGTTTACGGCAGGGGTAAACAATCAAGGACAATGGGTGACGGGGCAGGTGGCGGCCGATACTCAGTGGCGCTTAATCGTGCCCCAAGCCGCTAACTGTGTGGCTTGCTCGCAAGCCGAGTCGTTATTGGCGCCGGTTTTACTGGCCTTGGGCCGAGACGGCCAGAGAGTACGGCTGCTGCTCACGCCGGCCACGAGTGATCTCAGCACCGGCTTCGTTTATATCGCGGATCCGCCCGGCTCGCTGGTCCTGCGTTATCCGTTATCTGATTCGCCATCACCAGAGCAGCTATTACAAGATCAGCCACCGCAAGCGCCCATTATGGCCAAAGCGCTGCTTAAGGATTTACGCCGTTTACTGACGTATTCTCGCGCCGGATAAGGAGTGGTCATGCGCCTGCTTTGTTTATTTTCCTTTGTGTTGACGCTGCTAGTGGTGCTGCTGGGCGCTTACACGCGTTTAACCGATGCAGGCCTTGGTTGCCCAGATTGGCCTGGCTGTTATGGCTTTAATGCCGTGCCCCAAACCGTATCTGAGCAGCAGCTGGCGGTCAGTCGTTTTCCCGAACGGCCACTGGATATTAATAAGGCAAGCAATGAAATGCTGCATCGTTATGCGGCGGGTAGCTTAGGCTTAAGCATCTTAGTGTTGGCCCTTTGCTCCTTACGGGCTCGCCATCGGGCATATCGTTCTGGGGCTTGGCTGTTACTGGCCTTGGTTATTGTGCAAGCCAGCTTAGGCATGTTGAGCGTGACCTTGAACTTGCTGCCCTTTGTCGTGCTCGGTCATCTGCTGGGCGGCTTGAGTATTTTGGCGCTGCTGTTTTTATTATTACGCCGTACGCGGCCAATGGTGCCTAATCGCTCTGGTTCATACCTAAGCGTGAATTCTGGAACGGGCGCTCGCCCACATTCTGGTCAACACTTACTGGCGTTATGGTGGCTGGCGCTCTTGGTGCTAATAATACAAATTGCGCTCGGTGGTTGGACGGCTGCTAACTATGCGGCGCTCGCCTGTGTTGAGCTGCCGGTGTGCCAAGGAGACTGGCTTAGTCAGTGGCAATGGAGCGCCTTTCATCCTCACGGTATGCCTGCTGTGAGTTATCAATATGGAGTATTAAGCGCCGAGGAGCGGATCACTATTCATGTGGCTCATCGGCTGTGGGCCATGGTGACGACCCTACTGTTATTAACACTGGCGTGGCGATGTAGCCAAGTGCGAGAGCTGCAATTCTTGAGCGTCTTGCTGGCGCTGGGCGTGGTATTGCAGGTGGCGCTGGGCGTGGCCAATGTTTGGTGGCGATTACCTTTGCCGCTGGCAGTGGCACACAATGGGGGGGCGGCTTTGTTATTGTTGTTAGTCACCGGTTTGGGTGAGCGACTCTGGCTAGTAAGGGAGGCGACATGGCTAGGAACGCAGTGTCTATTAGGAACGAGACAGTAAGGGCTAGCAAGGCGGCAGTAGATTCAAATAGCCAAGCAGTAAATAGCACCCGCAAGGCCGCAAGCTGGGCCGACTACTGGGCGCTGACCAAACCAAAGGTGGTAGCGCTGATTTTGCTCACCGCAGTGGTGGGCATGTATTTAACCGAGATAGTGCCGAGCTTGCTGCAGGTGGCGGTGGCCACGTTCGGCATCGGCTTAATGGCAGGAGGTGCGGCGGCTATTAATCACGTGTTAGACAGGCGTATCGATATTCAAATGGCGCGTACCTACCACAGGCCTGTGGCCCAAGGACGAGTGAGCAGTGGCGCGGCCTTGGCCTTTGCGCTTACGCTATCAGCCATTGGCTTTGCCATCTTATTGGTGTGGGTGAATGCCTTGACCGCTTGGCTAACCTTGGCTTCTTTGTTGGGCTATGCGGTTGTGTATACGGTGTGGCTAAAACGGGCCACGCCACAAAATATTGTGATCGGTGGGTTGGCGGGCGCCATGCCGCCATTACTCGGCTGGACCGCCATTACCGGCGAGTTTCATGGCCATGCGCTGCTATTAGTAATGATTATCTTCGTTTGGACGCCGCCGCATTTTTGGGCGTTGGCCATCCATAGGCGCGACGACTATGTCAAGGCTGGTGTGCCTATGCTGCCGGTCACTCACGGTATTGAGTTCACCAAAACCTGCATCTTGCTATATACCTTGTTGTTAACTTTAGTGTGCGTGTTACCGTGGGCTGTGGGTATGTCGGGTTTACTCTATCTATTCGGGGCAAGCTTGCTGAATTTACGATTTATGCAGTGGGCTTGGCGGCTGAAGTTTAGACCTGATGCTCAAACCGCATTACACTGCTTCCACTTTTCAATTAGTCACCTCATGTGGCTGTTTGTGCTGATATTGGCGGATCACTGGATTAATTATGGCTAAAACTAATCGATGGATATGGGTACTGGCACTGATAGTGCTGTTGATCGGTACCTTGAGTGGCGGCGCTTGGTATGCAGATAAAAAAAATAGCCTGACCGATGCAGTGGTGTTGTATCCAGAGGCACAAGCCTTAACTGCTTTTGCTTTAACCGCGGGCACAGCCGAGCCTTTTACCGAAGAAAATTTTAAAGGTCATTGGAGTCTGGTGTTTGTCGGCTATACCTTTTGCCCCGATATTTGCCCAACCACTTTATCGGACTTGTCGCGTATTTATCCTGAGCTAACCGCGCTTAGCGATAACGTGCAGGTGGTGTTTGTGTCCGCTGATCCGGCGCGTGATACGCCTGAGCGTTTAAAAGCTTATACCGAGTATTTTAATCCCCACTTTATTGCCGTGACCGCTGAGCATGAGCAACTGATGCCTGCCGTACAGCAACTGGGCTTAATTTATGGCATCTTTGATCGTGAAGACGATAACTACTTAGTGGATCAGTCCGCGTCCATCGCGCTGGTTAACCCTAAGGGTGAGCTGCATGCCTCGTTTAGACCAGATTTTGATGAAAAAACCGAAATGCCCTTAGTGAATGGCCCCGAGTTGGTGAAAAACTTTTCCAGCATTTTGGCCCGCTGGCGCGGCTAACTCCTGAAGCGTTAATGAGAAAAGGCAAGATGGGCGACATAACACCCAGACGTCAGTCAGTGTGCCGCAGTTGATGACTGAGTGTTATCTGCTTCACCCTTTACTCTGTATTCTTCACTGCCTTTAAGTAAGTACTCATTATGCCTCCCTCTTTTTTTAGCGTCGCCCGCCACCGTCAGGTTTTTATGCTGGCGCTGCCTATGGTGCTGTCCAATATTACGGTGCCCTTACTCGGCCTAGTAGACACCATAGTTATCGGTCATCTGGATAAAGCCTATTACTTAGGTGGCGTGGCTGTGGGTGCCACTATTATCAGCCTGATTTTTTGGTTGTTGGGTTTCTTGCGCATGTCGACCACAGGTCTCGCGGCACAGGCTTTTGGCGCCGGCGATGAGGCTAAATTGTTGCAAGTGCTGGTACGAGGTTTGGTGTTGGCGTGGGGGCTGGCGCTGGTTATTTTGCTGCTACAAAAGCCCATTATCGATGTGGCGTTTTGGCTGATGGGTGGCAGTGACTTGGTGCAGCAGTATGCCCGTGACTATGTATCGGTGCGGATTTGGAGTGCACCTGCAGCCTTATCCAACTTAGTTTTACTGGGTTGGCTGCTGGGTAATCAAAATGCTCGCGCGCCTATGCTGTTATTGATCTTGGGCAACGGCGTGAATATCGTGCTCGATGTGTGGTTTGTCTTAGGCCTAGGCTGGCAGGTGAAAGGTGCCGCCGCAGCTTCCGTTTTGGCGGACTATTTAGCCACGGCACTGGGCGCTTGGCTGGTGTGGCGTACCCTGCAAAAACGCGCCATTTGGCCGAAGGCTGGCTTTTGGACGACCTGCTTAAATCTCGCCGCATTCAAGCAGTTACTGGGCCTCAATCGCGACATCTTTATCCGAGCTCTGTGTTTGCAGCTTACCTTCGCTTTTATGACCATTCAGGGCGCACGCCTCGGCGATGAGGTGTTGGCCGCCAACGCCGTATTAATGAACTTCTTGATGTTTATTTCTTTTGGCTTGGATGGTTTTGCCTATGCCGTGGAAGCCATGGTGGGCAGGGCGGTGGGTGCGCGTAGTCGGCTCGAGTTTCGCTTAGCCTGCGGCTTAAACCTATTTTGGGGGGCGCTGGTCGCACTCTTGTTTGTGCTGGTGTTCGCTCTGCTAGGCCCCGAGCTTATTGGCTTAATCACCACTATTACTGAGGTGCGAGATCAGGCGGTACGCTACTTGCCTTGGTTAGTCTTGATGCCATTGGCCGCCTGTTGGTGTTTTATTTTGGACGGTATTTTCATCGGCACTACGCGTGGCACCGAGATGCGCGATATGATGTTGATCTCCACGTTCGGGGTCTTCTTTCCGGTCTGGTATTTCAGTCAAGAGCTGGGCAATCATGGCCTCTGGTTTTCCATGTTGTGTTTTATGCTAGCGCGAGGCCTTACCTTGGGCTGTGCCTGGTGGCGATTGGAACGAGGCCAGGGATTTATTAGTCATGACGACGTTACAAGAGAAAAACATCATGTTTGAGATTGCGCTCTATGAACCCGAAATCGCACCTAATACCGGTAATATTATGCGCTTGGCACGTAACAATGGCAGCCACTTGCACCTAATTGAACCCATGGGTTTTCAACTGGAGGAAAAGCGTTTACGTCGCGCAGGCCTAGATTACGCTGATTTTGGTCGTATTTCGCTGCACAAAGACTATGAGGCCTTCTTGCTGGCGGTGAGCGGCAAGCGTATTTTCGCCTGCACCACCAAAGGCAGCCAATGTCATAGTAAAGCCAGTTATCAGGCGGGTGACGTGCTGCTATTTGGTCCCGAAACTCGCGGCCTGCCGGAGTCGGTTTTGGCGAATATTGAACCTGAGTTTCGTATTCGTATTCCCATGCAAGCCGATAGCCGCAGCTTGAATTTGTCGAATGCGGTGGCCATCATCAGCTACGAAGCGTGGCGCCAACATGACTTTATTGGCGGCAAATAGGCTGGCGGTAAATAGCTCGTAGAGCAGAGCTAAGTTTTACGCTGTAAGCCGTAAGTTAACGGCCAACAGCAAGACTAACAGGACTTAGCAGACTGCGTACGGCGCATGACGTACAGCTATGTGAATAAGGGGTTTGCAGTGCAGAGTGTCGATGAGGTAATTTCTGAGTCCGCGACTTACCACAAGCTAGTGACGGGGGCGGCTAAGGCGGCCATGGTAGCAGCTGGTCTTATGATAGTGACTAAGCTGCTGGCTTGGTTCTATACGGATTCGGCCAGTATGCTGGCCTCGCTCACCGATTCATTGTTGGATATTAGTGCCTCTTTCATTAACCTGATGGCCATTCGTTATGCCTTGGTGCCGGCTGACAAAGAACACAGCTTTGGGCACGGCAAGGCGGAGTCATTGGCGGGCTTGGCGCAGTCGGCGTTTATCAGTGCCTCGGCTATTTTCCTGATGATCACCGGTATCTCGAGGCTGCTTAATACGCAGTCGGTCAGCCATGCAGGAATTGGCATAGGCGTTATCTTATTCTCTATTACGGTTACCTTGGTGCTGGTTATCTACCAAGGCTATGTGATCAGAAAAACCCAGTCGTTGGCAATCCGTGCCGATCAGCTGCACTACAGATCCGATATCTTATTGAACGTAGGCGTTTTGTTGGCCATTGGCCTTGCTTGGCAGGGTTTTCATTGGGCGGACGGCTTGTTTGCGCTATTAATTGGCGGCTATATTCTTAAAGGTGCACTAAAAATTGGTTATGATGCGGTACAGATGCTCTTAGATCATCAGTTGCCGGATACCGAGCAAAGGCGCATCATTGATGCGTGTTTGGCGGTAGCAGGGGTACATGGTTTGCATGACTTGCGGACTCGTCAGTCTGGGGCAACCCGTTTTATTCAGCTACATCTTGAGCTGGATGATAATTTACCCTTAGTGCAGGCGCATCAAATTGCTCTTAACGCCGAACAGGAGTTGGAGCGGTTATTTCCTAACACAGATATTATTATTCATATGGACCCATTATCGGTCCTGCCCCCAGCAATGGGGATATGAACACTTCTTTTTACAGTAAACAAGGTTTAACCCATGGAAGACGGCATTCAAGCTAGTACTTGGTTGCGCATCCGCGAAGAAGCCCGCTGGATGATTGCAGAAGAGCCCATGTTAGGTAGCTTTTACTATTCGACCATTCTTAACCACGACACGTTAAAGTGCTCATTGAGCTTTATTTTAGCCAATAAGTTAGAGAGCTCTGTGATGCCGGCCATTAGCCTGCGTGAGGTGATAGAGTCGGTAGTCGATGCAGAGCCTTGTATCCTCGATATTGCTGCCACCGATATTTGTGCGGTACAAGAGCGGGATCCGGCGGTGGACTTATTTTCTACGCCGCTTTTGTATCTGAAAGGCTTTCATGCGCTGCAAGGGTATCGCATTGCTAACTGGCTGTGGCGCCATGGCCGTCGAGCCTTGGCTACTTATTTGCAAAATCAAATTTCGGTGGTGTTTGGCGTGGATGTGCACCCGGCGGCGCGCATCGGTAAAGGCATCATGTTTGACCATGCCACCGGCATAGTGGTGGGGGAAACCGCCGTCATCGAAGACGATGTATCTATCTTACAAAACGTCACCTTAGGCGGTACCGGCAAGGCCGGCGGTGATCGACATCCCAAAATTCGTCATGGGGTCATGATAGGCGCGGGTGCTAAAATATTAGGCAATATCGAAGTCGGTGCCGGTGCTAAAGTGGGGGCCGGCAGCGTGGTGCTAGATGCGGTACCGCCGCACACTACAGTGGCTGGTGTGCCGGCGCGTATCGTGGGCCGGCCTTGCTCCGATATGCCATCTTTTGATATGAATCAAAATATTTAGGCCTTTATTGACGCCTGTTATTGACGTAGAGCCGATAAATATCGGCTAATCTGTCTTGCAAACGCGGTGGCCACTTGTTGTCAAACAAATGGCGCTGTATCCTCTTTGCTATTAGCGCGGCCAGCCGGCCGAACAACCGTGATGTTAGGGGTGAATGCATGTCTTTTGATGTATTAGAAAAGCTGGAAGCCAAAATACTGTCGGCCGTAGACACTATTGCTTTATTACAAATGGAAGTTGAAGAGTTAAAAGAGCTAAACAGCCAGTTAGGCGAAGAGAATCAGCAGCTCAAGCAAAACGACACTCAGCTCGAACAAGACAATCAGCAGCTCAAGCAGCAGCATGAAGCTTGGCAAGATCGCTTACGCGTACTGTTAGGCAAGATTGATCAGGTAGATGAAAACGCGTAACGGCTGAGGTAAGCCGTAAGCTATCAGCCGTTCGATAAGCTGAAAAAAGGCCAACCCCATAGGGTTGGCCTTTTGTTTTAGCGCTTCACTTGCTGTGTCTCACTGACGGCTTAAAGCTGACAGCTATCGATTAAGATTGGTCTTCTTCGCCTTCGGCATAATCGCCGTCGTAGTCGCCTTCATCTTCTATGTCTAACGGCTCGGGAGATAAGATCACGCCCGTGGTGTCGGCATACACATAGTCGGCGGGCAAGAAGGTTACACCACCAAAGTTAACGGGTACTTGCAGCTCACCTATGTCGTTTTGATCTGCACCGACTGGAATCGAAGCCAAGGCTTGAATACCGAGATCTAGCTCATCCAGCGCATCTACTTCACGCACACAACCGTAGCAAATAATACCTTCCCAACCATTTTCGGCCGCGGTTTCGGCTATTTCTGCATCAATTAGCGCGCGGCGTAAAGAACCACCGCCGTCGATCAGCAGCACTCGGCCTTGGCCATCTTCTTTTACCATTTCGCTAATCAAGCCGTTAGACTCGAAGCACTTGATGGTAGTAATAGCGCCGCCAAAGGAATTTCGGCCGCCAAAACTGGAGAACATGGGTTCAACCACGTCCACCATATCAATATAGGTATCGCACAATTCTGAAGTATTGTATTCCATGAAGTCAGCCACATTTGGAAACAAGGTGGCATTAAGTATAAAGGGGCGTGCGCAGTTTTCAATCACAATCGTGTGACAGCACGCCGCGCCTTACTTAATGCCTAGGACAGCTGCGACTTATTGCCTGACAATAGCCGCAACTGGATGCTGAAAATTAGAGAATATAACGGCTCAAATCTTCGTCTTCTATTAGGTCTTCGAGGTAGCGATCCACATAGTGCTCGTCGATGAGGATACTTTCACCCGATTTGTCAGAGGCTTCAAATGATAGCTCATCGAGCAAGCGCTCCATGATAGTGTGCAAGCGGCGAGCTCCGATATTTTCAGTACGCTCGTTCACCCGCCATGCGGCCTCCGCTAAGCGGCGAATACCGGCCTTGGTAAAGTCGATAGTCACGTTTTCTGTGGCTAGTAGCGCTTTATATTGCTCGGTCAGCGAGGCATTCGGCTCAGTTAAGATGCGCTCGAAGTCATCGGTATTGAGCGAGCTTAATTCCACGCGGATCGGCAAGCGGCCCTGCAACTCAGGGATCAGGTCCGAAGGTTTAGCCACCTGAAAGGCGCCAGAGGCGATAAACAGCATATGGTCGGTACGCACCATGCCGTGCTTGGTGTTGACCGTGCTGCCTTCAATCAAGGGCAGTAAGTCGCGCTGTACGCCTTCACGGGACACATCAGGGCCAGAGGTTTCACCACGCTTACAGATTTTGTCGAATTCGTCGATAAAGACGATGCCATGGTTTTCTACCGCATGAATCGCTTGTTCTTTTAGCTCTTCTGGATTGAGCTGCTTAGCCGCTTCTTCTTCGATTAATAACTTCAGCGCTTCTTTGATTTTCATCTTACGGGGTTTACTTGTGTGGCCGGCGGCGAGACTTTGAAACATGCCTTGCAGCTGATTCGTCATTTCTTCCATGCCGGGCGGGGCCATAATCTCTACGCCCATCTGCGGCGCTGCCACGTCGATTTCAATTTCTTTATCGTCGAGCTGACCTTCGCGCAGTTTCTTGCGAAAAATTTGGCGACTATTGCCGTTATCGGCTTTTTCTTCTTCGCCTCGGCTGTTGCGCGGATTAGGCAGCAGCGCATCTAATACCCGCTCTTCCGCCGCTTCTTCCGCTCTGTGCTGATATTTTTTCATCTGCTGTTCGCGGGTCATCTTTATCGCGATATCGGTGATATCGCGGATGATGCTGTCCACTTCCTTGCCTACATAGCCCACTTCGGTGAACTTAGTGGCTTCGACCTTAATGAAAGGGGCGTTAGCCAGCCTCGCCAGACGACGAGCAATTTCAGTTTTACCGACTCCGGTGGGGCCTATCATCAAAATATTTTTTGGCGAGACCTCTTGGCGCAGCTCTAGCGGCAGCTGCATACGACGCCAGCGATTACGCAACGCTATGGCAACGGCCCGTTTAGCATCAGACTGGCCAACTATGTGCTTGTCTAGCTCGTGCACGATTTCTCTGGGAGTCATGTCAGACATGTTCAAATCCTTAATGCGGGCCAGACAATGCCTGACCTCAGTAAATTAGTGGCCTTATCTGCCGCTGTTATTTGTCGGCATAGTCCAGCTCTTCTATGGTGTGATGACCATTAGTAAAGACGCAGATGTTGCCGGCGATAGTCAGGGCTTTTTCTACTATGTCTGTTGCTGATAAATCGGTATTGTCTAATAAGGCGCGAGCGGCAGATTGGGCAAAGGCGCCCCCGGAGCCGATGGCGATCAGATCGTCTTCGGGCTGCACCACGTCACCGTTACCGGTAATAATGAAGGAATTTTTTGCGTCGGCGACCGCCAACAGCGCTTCTAATTTGCGCAGCGCGCGATCGGTGCGCCAGTCTTTTGCCAGCTCCACGGCAGCGCGCTCAAGATTGCCTTGGTGGGCTTGCAGCTTGGCTTCAAAGCGTTCTAGCAGGGTGAAGGCATCGGCGGTGCCACCGGCAAAGCCTGCCAGTACCTTACCGTTATAGAGGCGATGTACCTTGCGAGCGTTGCCCTTCATTACGGTATTACCAAGGGAAACTTGGCCATCGCCGCCAATAACTACTTTGCCATTACGGCGGACTGAAACGATCGTTGTCACTAAAAACCTCACTTGACTGTGTAGCCGCTAGAACGGCAAAAATGTCATCTACACAGAAATGGGGGCGCGTTATGTCAAGATCAACCCTGCCAGTTTGCGATAGCACAATCGCCAACGGCTTTAGCCTTAATTAATTTGTGCTTATCTTGCTCCGCCACCCGCTGGCTGTCGTAGGGGCCTAACACTACGCGATACCAAACGCTGCCGCTGGCGTGGCGCACTTGAGAGCCTAAGCCTTGGAAGGCAATCTTGGCTTTCACCTGCTCTGCCTGAGCAGCCGATTTAAAAGAGCCACACTGCAGCAAATAACGCTGCGTCGATTGCTTAGCCTCGGGTAATTTCACCACCACTTCTTTATTTTCCAGCTGCTGGATATAAGTCCATTTTTCGACCGGTTTTTGGTCTATAGGGTTAATCGGCGCAGTTTGCGCCGCTGTGCTGGTGTCCTTGGTGGAGACGACCGCGGCCGGCGTAACTGGGCGCTGATCGGCCGCACCCTTAATAATGTGGATCAGATAGCCTAAAGCACCGGCTACCATCACCAGTAATAACATCGGAAAAATAGGTAAACGACGGGGTGCAGGTGCTCGGCCACGGCCGTTGCCCGTGCTTTTTTTAGCCCGCGTCGTGGTTTTGCTTTTCGGTTTAGTACGTCGTACGTAATCCTTAGCCATGGATCACATACGCTCCAACGTTTCGATGCCCAGCAAAGACAAGCCCAGACTTAACACCTTAGCGGTGGCGGCACACAGGCGCAGGCGGCTGTCACGTTCTTCTATGGTCACGCCTTCTTTGTTAATGGGGCAGGCTTCATAAAAGCTCATAAAGGCGCCAGATAGCTCATAAAGGTACAGGCACATTAAATGTGGCAGGCCTTTGTCGGCCACGGATTTAATGGTGTCGTTAAATTGCACCAATTTTTGCGCCAGTGCTTCTTCGGCTGGAGCGCTTAGCACCACCTGACCTTGTAAGTTAGCGTCGCTCAAGATGCCGGAGCGGCGAAAGATGGACTGCACGCGGGTGTAGGCATACTGCAAATAAGGCGCGGTATTACCTTCGAAGGACAACATGTTGTCCCAGTCGAAGATGTAGTCAGTGGTGCGGCTTTTTGACAAATCGGCATATTTTACTGCGCCCATGGCCACACGACGTGCGATATCGGCTTTTTCGTCTTCGCTAAAATCTGTGTCTCTTTTCGCCAGTAACGCCGTGGCTCTTTCTTGTGCCTCATCCAACAGGTCCACTAAGCGGACTGTGCCGCCGGTGCGGGTCTTGAATGGTCGACCGTCTTTACCCAGCATCATGCCAAAGGCGTGGTGCTCTAGGCTTACCGACTCAGGTACATAACCGGCCTTGTGCACTATGCTCCAGGCTTGCATTAAATGTTGATGCTGGCGGGAGTCGATAAAGTACAGCACGCGATCCGCATGCAGCTGCTCATAGCGATATTTGGCACAGGCAATATCGGTGGTGGTATACAAAAAGCCGCCATCTTTTTTGCGCACTATCACGCCCATAGGATCGCCGTCTTTATTCTTGTACTCATCTAAGTACACCACTATCGCGCCTTCGCTTTCTACCGCCAATCCTTTGGCTTGCAGATCGGCGACTATGTCGGCCAGCATGGGGTTGTACATGCTCTCACCCATCACATGCTCAGGCGTGAGTGAGACATTGAGGCGATCATAAATGGCTTGGTTATGCTGCAGCGTGATCTTAACCAGCTTGTGCCACATAGTAAGGCAATAGTCATCGCCGCCTTGTAGTTTGACCACGTAGTTACGCGCGCGCTCGGCAAACACCGGATCTGCATCGTATTTTTGCTTAGACTCGCGATAGAACTGTTCTAAATCCGCTAAGCCTGAATCGGCTACATCGGGATTCACTTTTTCCAGCTCTTCCAGATGAGCAATCAACATGCCGAACTGAGTGCCCCAATCGCCGATATGGTTGGCGCGGATCACCTTATGACCTAAAAATTCTAAGGTACGCACTACCGCATCGCCGATGACGCTGGAGCGCAAATGGCCCACGTGCATTTCTTTGGCCACGTTGGGTGCAGAGTAATCCACCACTACGGTTTGAATGTGCTCGGCCACCGGAATGTTGGCGCGATCGTCCGCCACCATGGCGTCAATCTGGCGGGCTAACCAGGCGCTATCCAAGAAGAAGTTAATAAAGCCAGGGCCTGCTAATTCAGTCTTAGCCACCAGCTCAGAGGCAGGCAGATTAGCTACCAGCAGTTGGGCTAACGCGCGGGGGTTTTGCCCTGCTGGTTTGGCCAATAACAGGGCTAGGTTAGTGGCTAAGTCGCCGTGACTTTTGTCTTTGGTTCTGTCTACTTGGACGCGAAGATCAAGATCGGCAGGCAGCTTGCCTTGCTGTTGTAGCGTCGCTACCGTCTGCTCAAGTAGAGCCTGAATATGTTCTTTCATAGTCAATTCACCAAATTAAAGACAAGGTCACAGATAACCCGGGTGGGAAATTCTACGCAAATCGGGGGCAGAAAACCACCGCCAAGGCCAAGTGAGGCCAGCCATCACCGGTAAAAACCACCCACTAGCTTATCTCTGTACAGAAGTATGTTGCTGACGACGGCAAAATCTGTCGCCTTACTATTCGCCTAAACAGGCGCTAGTTAGCCGCAGCTGGCCCGTTATTGGTTATTTAATCAATAGCCTAGTGGAACAGGTGACAGTTATCTAAAAGAGATCGACCGGGTCTATATCCAATGACCAGCGTACCTTACGGGACGATGCCAGCTTATCGATAATGGCCAAGCTCAAGCGGCACGCCGAGGCCAGCTCGCGGCGCTGACTCGATTGCAATAACAGCTGATAACGATACTCTCCGGCTTTGCGCTCCATTTGCGCGCTGAGCGGCCCCAAACACAGCACCGTATTAGGCAAGTGCGGTTGCAGCTGTTGCACTAATTGCTGTAAAAAAGTCTGCACTTGGTGCGCATTCGTGGCTCTTGCCCGAAACAGCGCTTGAAAGCTAAACGGCGGTAAGTTTGCTAATTGGCGCTCTTGCAGCGCACTGTGAGCAAAGTGCCGATACCCCTGATTGGCCAAGTCTTGCAGTAGTGCATGATCTGGCTGGTGGGTTTGCAGTACCACGCGCCCCGGCTTACTGGCGCGTCCTGCACGGCCCGCCACTTGAATATACAGTTGGGCAAAACGCTCGGTGGCGCGAAAGTCACTGGCAAACAAGGCACCGTCTGCATCTAACATAGCGACTAAAGTCACATCCGGAAAATGATGGCCCTTGGCCAGCATTTGCGTGCCAATCAAGATCTGATACTGACCGTTGCGAATGCCTTCCAAATGTTGTTCGAAGCTGCCTTTGCGCCGGGTGTTATCGCGGTCGATGCGAATGATGCCATATTGCGGAAATAAACCCATTAGAGCCTGCTCGACTTGCTCGGTACCTAGGCCTGTGCCCATTAACTGCGTGCTGCCACAATTGGGACAGGTGGGCGGCAGCGGTCGTTGGTGATCGCAATGATGGCAATGTAGCCGCGAAGGCTTGTGGTGCCAAGTGTAGTGGGCGTCGCAGCGCTCGCAATCCGCAATCCAGCCGCAGCCGTGGCATAATAGGGCCGGCGCATAACCGCGGCGATTTAAAAACAGCATCACCTGATTGCCTTTACTTAGCTCTTGGCCCAGCAGGGTAATTAATTGCGGCGATAATCCGGCGTGCATCTGCACGTTCTTGCTATCCAGTAATACATGCTCGGCGACCGTGGCAGTGCCTGGGCGCTGGCTTAAGGTTAACAGCTGATATTTACCACTTGCAGCATTGTGCAGGCTTTCAAAACACGGCGTGGCCGAGCCCAGCACGATAGGAATATCCAGCTGATGCGCCCGCAGCAGTGCTAAGTCGCGGGCGTGATAGCGAAAGCCCTCTTGCTGTTTGAAAGAGGTATCGTGCTCTTCATCTATGATAATCAGCCCTAAACGGGCAAAGGGCGTGAGCAGGGCGGAGCGCGTACCTATGACGATGGCACTGCTGCCGTCGCGACACGACAACCAAGCATCGAGTCGCTCGCGCTCATTCATGGCCGAGTGTAGTGTGCAAATTGGTAAGCTAAAGCGCTGTTGAAAACGGGCGATTGTTTGCGGGGCTAAGCCAATCTCTGGCACCAGCACTAATACTTGTCTACCGGCTTTTAATACTGCCTCCATTACCTGCAGATACACTTCGGTTTTACCCGAGCCGGTAATACCTTCAAGTAAGAAAGGGCTAAAACCCTGTGCGCTTTGAATTAGACTCACCGCTAATGCTTGCTCTGTGGTGAGCCTGTGCTTGTCTTGCTCGCTAATCTGCCATGCGCTTGCTCGCCAATCTTGTGATTCTGGCACTTGCTCGCGTTTTTCAGCCAGCTGTTTTTTTGCCAAGGCGTTTAAGGTGGCGCTAGTCACGCCTCGCACTTGCAATTCACCGGCACTCAAGGGGCCTTGACGCAGTAAACTCAGTGCCTGTTGCTGCTTAATGGCCCGCGCCGGTACTTGGACTGGTGCTTCGTTATCTAATAAATGCCAGAAGCTAGAGCTGCGATAGGTCGCTGGCTCACCTTTGCGTAATAACGTCGGCAACGCCTGAAAATAGACTTCGCCGGTGGCATACAAATAATACTGGGCCGCCCAAGCCAACAGTTTGAGCTCGCCATCGGCTAAGATAGGTTCTGGGTCTAACACTGCGGTAATGGGTTTTAGCTTGGCCCTATCTATACTGGAATCATCGGGATGAGACAGTACTAGACCTGTCATGGCGCGGTTACCAAACAGCACCGCTACCCGACAACCGGGAGCTGGCAATGGCAAAGGACAGAGATAATCAAACTCTCGACGCAGCGGGACGGGCAGTGCCACCCTGAGCAAAGCAAGTGCGGTCGATGACGACATTGATGAATTAACCTCCGTTTA
>JAHLFI010000051.1 GCA_018883865.1 Candidatus Oceanisphaera merdipullorum | reverse complement strand
CAGCTTGGGCAAGAAGATAAGTGCGCCTTAGGGCGAGCTGGCGCCGTGCCGCCGTGCTTTTCAAACTGCGCCAACGCCGCCTGATAACTGAGCTTCACTTTTTTGCGGATCTTCTGACTGACCGCCCCCGCCCTTGGCACTTAGGACAGGGCGTCCAGCTCGACATTTCGCTTGTTACTTGGTTCTCTGATTCATTAGATAACTTGATGGGTTGGCCCTCATAAGAAAAACACCCTAAATGCGCAGGCGATTATAAGGCAGTAGCGAGCACTTTTATTGCTTTTAGATAAGGTAAGGCGAGAAATTCAGGTTTTTGTCGACTGTGCAGAAGGGCAGTGTTTTGTAGCCGCATGTTCTAGCTGAATTTTTCTTACCTCATATTCTTCGGTTCAGATCGCGGAACCGAGGCTACTGGGCAGCCTCCGCCGACTCGCTCAAGCACATCCATGTGACGCTCAAACACATAACATCCCTGTTATGTGATGGTCGGCTGAGGCTATCCCAGCAGCCTCTTTTTTTAATATCTGAGTTGTTGGGTGATACGAAAAAAAACAGAAGACATATTTTATAGCCGTCGCTTTAGCTGGCGGCCTTGCGGAGCAGAATGGTGTCTGAATCTCGCAGGAAAGAGGATGAGTGATCAAAGAGACGGCTTATTTGTAAATCGATACGGCTGAGCATACAACTAGGTAGCCTCCTCCGACTAGTTCAAACACATCAATGTGATGTTCAAATATTTAACGTCTTGTTATAAGGGATTTGTAGCCGCCAGCTCAAAAAAGATAGGTTTTTATCCACTGTTTAGTAGCCTTGGAGTTAAACGCTTTTCGTCCATAGCATTCAGTTAATAAATCCTCAGGAAGATACTCATCGTATTTTTCAATAAGCTTTTGCTGTAATGAAAGTGTTCCAGCTAGCTCGGTTTCATCTGGAAGATCATCTTTTGTTATAGCTATTAAGCATTTTTTTATGTCATCAACATAAGAATTCTGAACTTCAATAACACCGGCAAAGTTACTGCATACATACCCACTTTTAATGAGCAAAATAGTAAGTGTGTTAACTACTTTATCGCCCATCCATGAGAAAATATAACTATTCTTACCGCTTTGATAGACCGGTTTTTTTTCAAGGTTGGCTTCTTTAAAAAAATATGCTCCTTCATGAAATAGCTGTCTTCCGAGGTTATCCAAAAAATCAACTTTCCGACTGCCAACCTCAATGCGATAGTCACCTGTACGATAGATGCTTAACATCTCTTGTCGAACCCTGTCATGAATCAACATGCCGCTACCGTTAAATTTGGGGGGCTTACCGCCCTTCGTAGAAGTCACATAAATCACTTTCTTTTCATCATCAATCTCCGTGACCTTCCATCTACGGCCACCAAATATAATGTGTTGATTTTTAAGAATTAGTGAGTCAACTGGTAGCGTACCAAGTGTTTTACTTCCGGCTACAATGCGGAATTCTTCTGGCGTTTTAAAAACAGCATAGAAAGTATAAGAATTAGTAAGGCGTTCGCCCTCAGGCCCCAAAACCAACTCACCGCTATTTAGTTGCTGTATTAGTTGGACTATCCCCATATGGGATAATAATTTTTTGAAGTGCTGAATTGATATTTCTTTGAAGGGGCCTTGGTTACATAATAAAGAAAAAAGCTGGTCGGCTCTGACGCTACCCCATTGAGAAATTACAGCAAGAATCTGATGTAAAAATGTGGAGAAATGCATTTGCTCTATATCTGCCGGTTCAAACCAGTTATCTACAATGAGTAATCGAATCATTGCTAATGATTGAACCAGCTCTAATCTAAGACAATCTACTATGTGAGATTTTTCACTTATTTCATTTTCAGAAATAAGCATACGTAATATAGAAGGTGTATTTCTTCTACCGGATCGACCTAAGCGCTGACGTAAACTTGATACTGAGTGTGGAGCAGTAACCTGAATTACGGAACTCACTTTCCCAATGTCGATGCCTAACTCAAGGGTCATGGTACAAATAGCTGTAGTCGGTAGGGTTTCCTTCTGTAATCTAGTTTCTAAATCTTCTCGAAGATCTTTGGCTAAAGAGCCGTGATGGGGGAAAAACTCATTCGGTAGGACTTGCTGTTCGCATAAGTCACTTAACTGTGCAGCAATGCTTTCTGTTCGACTGCGGCTATTTGAAAATACCAGATGTGAGTCGCCTCTACAAAGTCTAAATATTTCCTGACAAATTTGCTGTTCGGCAGAAGTACGTGTTTCATCTGCCATTATATCTACTGGCTCTAAATATCCTTTAACCTGAACCTTGATAGTGCTTTGGTGCTGACTGCTAGTAATAGTTTCACAAGGCAGGCTTTTATTCGGTCTGAGAGAAAGTGGTACTTTTTCAAGGTCTCCAAGTGTCGCACTTAGCGCAATTCTTGGAATAGGATTAGAGATGCGGCCAGTTATGTGTTCAAGACGTGTAAGTAAAGAAAGTAATTGCTGACCTCGCTCGCTTCCAATAAACGCATGAAATTCATCAATGACGATATATTTGAGTGAGGTAAAAGATTGTTTCACCCATCCCGGTTCTCTGACTAACAGCGATTCCAATGATTCAGGAGTGATAAGAAGAATACCTGAAGGATTGTTTCTGGCTTTCTTTTTTTTGGATTGAAGACTGTCACCATGCCACGGCGTAACTTGCATATCCAGCATCTCACTTAACGATTCGAGCCGGCGGTACTGATCGTTAATCAGCGCTTTTAAAGGACTTATATACAGAATGCCGAAGCCGTTTTTCTCTTCAGCAATTGCACTACATGCTGGTAGAAAAAAAGCTTCTGTTTTACCTGCCGCCGTTGATGCGCTAATCAGCACATCTCTATCACCTGATAGGATGGGTGCAATTGCCCGTTTTTGTATTTCTCTTAAATCAGGCCATCCCTGATTAAATAACCATTTTTGTACACGCTTATCAAGAAGCTTATTTTCATCTCTCATAATTTGAAATCAGTTAGGCCATCAGAATTAAAATTTTCGCCTGCCTCATCGTTCACCAGAACTTCATCAGTATCACTTGGAAGGTCTTCCTCAATCGCTATAGATATAACTAATTGCGACCATTGTATAGAAGGATTTTGTTCTAATACTGCCAGCATATCTAAAAATGCTTTGATAGTATTTCTTGGTGTGCGGAAATAAGCGTCCCCGATAGTCTGGCTGCAATGGTGCAGAAAAGATTTGAGTGCATCGTCAGGTACTAAATATTTAGACGTGTCTCCTTCAGCAAACACATGACGAATGTTCTTAAGGAGAATATAAAGTTCTTCAGGTGTTAAACTAGCTAGATGTAGTGCAGGTGATGAATAATCAATAACACCAGCACGTTGCGCAAAGCTGTTTTCAGCTAAACGGGATTGTAGAGCTTCATAACTATATAATCCTCTGCGGGGATCTAATAAAAACTCCGGCGTTCCTCCTAATATAAATCCAAGATGTTCAGCTGATCCCTGTAGACAATCATTGAGTATCCGTAGAATCTGTTCATAGTTAGATGTACGTGCTTGTGTGCTACTTAATTTATAAAGATTGACCATCTCATCCAGATTGACAAGTAAGCCTTCATAGCCAGCTTGGCGTACAAATAGACTCATAATCTTTAATGCATCATAAAACGAGTTGTCTGAAATAATCGTCCTGACATCTAGATCTCTTCTTGCATCCGTCTTAGTTGTGTATTCAGCACGTAACCAGCGAATAGCATTTGATTTTAACTCTTCGTTATCCTGCTCATGACCGTTCCAGTAAGCATCAATAACTTTTGCGAAATCATATCCGCCAACCAGTTCTGACAAGGACGTTAGTTTTTGATGAATTACTGTTGAAACATCGCTGTTTTTTTCATCTGCTTCTTTTCTAGCCTGAGTTACAAACCGTTCTACAACACTAGCTAACGCATTACCATCCGGTTTATTACGGGTTGACAGATTCCTCATGAGCTCGGAATAAAGATTTCGTGCCTGTCCTGAAGATGCGTGTAAGCGACGATCCGGTGAAAGATCCGCATTGACCGTAACCAGTTTCTTTTCAAGAGCAATGGAACGTACCACGCTCAAAAAAAATGTTTTCCCTGAGCCATAATCACCAATGATAAGCCTGAATGCCGCGCCGCCTTGAGAGATTCTTTCAATATCCTTATACAACGCTTTGATCTCATTACTGCGTCCTACCTGAATATGCTGGATCCCAATTTTTGGAGTTACTCCAGATTTCAGTGATTGAATGATTGCATCACGCTCTTTTAACCGGATACGTTTTTCCATGAGTTTAACCTTCTATCTCTTCTACGATTTCCTGATCGACATAAATAGCGTCACCATCTTCTTCAAATACAGCAGCATCTACTTTGTCAAATGACCAGTCATTAATAGTTTCCAATGCACCACTAACCATCAGACCGGAATCACGGCAGAGTGCTTCTACTTCTTCACGAGTCCATGTGTTCTTTCGTATCAGACTTTCAAACAAAACATAATGCAGTTTATCAATTCCGGTTTCTTCTTCTGCAACAGTGCTATCCGTAGCGGAGTCATCGGAGTCATCGGATTCACCTGCTGGTTCGTCCTCCACGAATATAGCGCTCAACATGCTTTGTACATCTTTGGTTTCTGATTCATGTATTGCTAGAATACTTTCATCGAGCTGGAATGAAATGGAAGCAGGAGAATTATTTTCTGACTGATGGCTGCTAGGTCGCAGTCCCGCTTTACTTGATGACATTCCGTGAATGTCTCTGGTAACAAGAGCTTTATCAAGTCCTAGCAAGGTATATAGCTTTTCAAGCTGTTTGATTTCTTCCGGATCAATTTTTCCATCAGCCATCGCAACACCGATAAGTATACGGCTAACAGTTTGTTTTTCAGTTTTACTCAGTAATTCTACTCTGGATTTTAAGCCGGTAACATTTGAAGGCGTATTAAGTCTCCATACTAGATAGGCATGTAATGATCGTTTCTCGGTAGGCGATAAATTAACATTGTGGTCAATGAGCTGCGTTAATGAATGTAATTCCACCTGTTCGACATGTGAATCGATAGTGGCGACCATCGCCCCTAGACGCAGCACAATTGCTATTTCACTAAATGATTTGGAAGGTTCAAAGTATTTACCGTGCCCTTCAGAAAATATAATCAGCTTTCCATCTACGCTCGTCTTAGCATGATGATAACGTGTATCAGGTGCTACGCCATAACCAGCTTTTTGTGCAAGGTTCTGAATTAATTCAGCTTCCTTTTTATTGATCTTGGCAGGTAAAGACGATTTGGTATACCTCCAAAATTCCTCGACACTTACCAGACCATTCTTTGTTGAAATGACATCATCCGCCCATTCCTTAAATTTTCCTAATCCTAGCGTAGTGCCCAAATCACTGAGTTCGTCCGGCAGTAACAAAATAGCTTCAATATCCGTGCTGGATGTCTCGGGCTTAGCTAGGTAACGACTGTAAGCATCTAACTCAGACGTACACTTATCTGCGATAGCAATAAGTTTATTTACAGGGCCTTTCAAATTGCTTGGGTCGGGAAGGTCCTGTTGAGGGAATGATATTCCACGTAGTGAAGAGCTAGCAGGATAATACTGAATCTTTAGCCGTGTTTTATTGGGTTTGACGATAATGCCGTCCCCATATTTTTTGCTATAGAGGCGTGTAAACATCTGGTTAAATTCATAGTCACAACGTCGTGCTGGCTTCTTGAGGTTATAATCCGGATAAAATCTAATCCATGCCAGTGCTAGCTCAGCAGGAACTGGGTTTTCTTCGTTTACCGTAGTGGCAAGACGATGTTTAAATAACAGAGAATCCCTTTGAGGTGTTTTTTCAAGTTCTGGATGTGATACTACGAGAGGTCGTAATAGGCACATAATTTCCAGGAGACGTAAGGAATAATTTGAAAAGGAACGACTACTATCGTAAATTATTTTTAATCGTAGTATTTCGTCAAACAACGATTTAAATTCTGTGTCATCCACCTCGTGTTTGATTGAGTCAACGGTGATGCGCCTTTCTAGGCCGTAGAAGTAAATAAACACATAACCTAAAGGTGTCTCAGGTTCACTTCTGTTGCCGGAAAGCCAGCTAAGAAAAGCTCCACGTCCTTTAGGTGTGAGAGAGATAAAACTTGGCCAGTAACCTAAGCTTTCATCCTCATAACTTGATGGTGTTTTTTCAATTTCTAGAGAGTCGTCAACCAATGAGGCTTCCGTTACATATCCATCTAACGAATTGAGCTTCCCACCAAAGTAAAAATTACCTTCATTAAAAGTTTGCCCATTTATGGTTATGGATTCACCGGGTTTTATCCATTTACCTAGCGTTTTGTTTTTGCTTTTTTCCTGTTCATATCCATAAGAAATACTGAAAGTAGCCAAGTCGTCATCATGCTCACGACTAATATTCGTTACCACACGGTTACTTGTAGTCATGGCCACTCGGATTTCATTTTCGGAACTTGGTCTATTCTTTTTCTGAACTTTATTTTTTGAAGACATTGCTATTGCTTTGATGACGTAGTAAGAAATTACTGCTCCTCCTATCAATAACCAAAAATCCATAATCGCCTCAATCGTTAGTTTTTGGGGGTAGCCGTTTCGTCTGCCGTATAACCTTTTTAATCCTGCGCATGCGTGTTTACGCTCATGAGCTGCATCTAAGAACGCTGAATGCTGATTTATTTACAGTGATAAATATTCTTATATTTAAGTGATCGTCTGTGTGATTTAGATTGTATCAATACGAGTACGCTATTTCCTTAATATTTCGGTTTTCCTGTGAGTATATCTACACGCGGCTCCATATTATTGCCAGAGACAGTAGGAATTGTCGGAGCCAACCGTCAAATGCCATGGACGGCATTTGCCGAGCGCCGCAGGGATGCGGTTTAGCGCGTTGGCGTAGGCAATCCTACTGGCTCTAACTTTACTTCCGCAAATGAATCGTAACGTTTATCTCATAAAAAAGCCGCGCTTTATAAGCGCGGCTTTAAGTTTCTATCGTTTAGCTAACTAACCCATCAATTTCGCCAACCATAATCTGCCCAGCATACCGGGTAGGGTGGTGATGCCGGCGGTGGCGTAACGCAGTTCGCCTTTGTAGGCGACCATCAAGGTAGGTGTGACTTTAATACCTAACACTTGGCCTAAGCGATTATCCGTATCGTTAACCACAGAAAAGTCATAACCCTTTTCCCGTACATAATGAGCCAGCTTGGCATTTGAGCCCGAGGTCAGGGCTATGCTCACCACCGGAGCATTTACCATGTCGGCTTTTAGCATATCTACCATGGGCGAAACGATGCGGCATACGCCGCACCAGCTGGCCCATACATAAACCAATACTGGCTGCTCCGCGCTTAGGGCATTTAAGTCAATTTCATCGCCGGTTAAGGTGGTCATGGTGCCAAGGGCGGCCACCTCTGTGGGCAAGTCTTGGCTGCGCCACATATCCACAGCGGTGACGATGACCATTAGCACAAGCAAATAGCCGACCGCTTTACCGAGCCTTTTTAGGAGCATTATTTTGCCTCATCCAAGGCCGCCATCACCTTATTGGTGGTGAGCAAGACTTCTAGCGCCTTACCTTGCGGCAGGCCCGGCCCAAATACTTGGTTAAAGGGAATGCCCGCTCTTTGGTTGGCATGTAAATAATCGGTGATGGCACTGTTTGGGCGCGTCCAATCGCCACGCATCAATACTATGTCATCTGCTTGCAGCGCCGAATACACAGGGTCGCGCAGCGTAACGCCAATTTTGTTGGCTTGGCAGGTAATACACCAATCGGCCGTTACATCCACAAACACCCGCTTGCCAGCGGCCACCTCAACCGCAATACGATCCGCATCTAGCGGCTGCCAGTTAAGCTCGTCTTTAATGGGGCTAACCCATTTGGATTGGGTCGCAAAGGCAGCGATACCAGCTACGGCACCGAGCAATAACAGGCCGGCTAAGCCAAACAGCAAACCGCGTGCGCCGTATTGGCGAATTAGAGACCACAGCGGTAGCACAATTAATAAAGCCGCCAAGGCCCAAGTGATGCCTGTGCCTAAGGTGAAGCTGAGTAAGGATAATAACCAAAGACTGGTGGCCAGCAGCATAAGGCCAAACAGCCATTTTACTTTTTCCATCCAAAGCCCAGGCTTAGGCAGCGCACGAATAACACTGGGGAATAACGCCAGCAATAACCAAGGTAGTGCCATGCCCAATCCTAAACCGGTAAAAATGGCAACTAACACCAACGGCGACGAGGCCAAGGCGACGGCGACCGCGGTGCCCAAGAAAGGCGCACTACAGGGCGTGGCGAGTAAGGTGGCAAACATGCCTTGCAGCACGTGACCGCCATTACCATGGCCGGGGCGTGTGGCCAGCCAGGTATTTAGGCGACTCGGTAGGCGCACTTCAAACAAGCCAAATAGGTTGAGTGAGAACAGGGCGGTGACCAGCAACATAAAGCCGATAAAGGCCGGTTGTTGAAACTGTATGCCCCAGCCTAATTGCGCGCCGGACCAAGTAAGCACCAACATAAAGGCGGCCAGCAGCCAAAACGACAACATGATGCCAAATGCCGACCACAATAATGGCGCCCGCACCTGATTGCGCTCACCCAACACTAAGCTGTTGAGCTTAAGACCCAGCACCGGCAACACGCAGGGCATGATGTTCAATATCAAACCGCCGAGCACCGCATACAGCAATATCCAACCTAAGGCAGGCACGGCATCAGTCATGGGCGCTAAGGCGCCAGCACTCACGGTGGCGTGCAGCTCTTCGGCCAGCCCTGTATCTATGGCGGTGATAACGATGGCTGCTTGGTCGAGGTTGAGCTCATCGTTCCAGCTGCTGACCTGAAAGCGTACTTGCAGCTGTTCATCATTAATCGTGAATGTAGGCTGACTAAAAATAGCTTCGTCCAGCTCATCCACATAAATGGCGGGTTGCTGCCAACCGCGCTCATTATTCAAGATTATTTCTAGCTGCTGGCTGGCCTTGTCCCAAGTGAGGGACGTAAGGCTTACCAGGCTGGCCGAGCGCGGCACCTTGGCCACTGCTTGCTGGTAGTCATGGCTTAATTGCTCGTCACCGGCAAAGTCGGCTTGCAGCGGTAACTGCAAATGATAGTCGGTAAGCACGCACACCGTGGTGCAGCTGGGCAGCGTTAAGTTGGCGCTAAAGGTGCTAACTTTATCGCTGTCGGTTGGGGTGAGCTGCAGCGGAAAGTCTACTTCATGCTTATAACCCTGCGTCTCTATACCGAGCAGACTAAAACGCTCGGGCACTGGCCATTGCCAATTCACCTTCGCTACGTTTTCTGAAGCCTCCCAGTTAAGGCGCGGCGCTATACCGCCTTCGCCTGGGGATCGCCAATAGGTTTTCCAGTCATCCGCTAAGCGGACTTGCAGCAGGGCAGGGTAATAGTTTTGTTCACTATCATAAGGGCCAGTTTGCACTAAGCGCACTTGCACCGGCGGATGCTCGGGAGCCTGTTGCCAGCCTGTGCTTGGCGTGTTGGCCAGTACCGAGCCGCAGCACAACGCCAGTAAAGAGGCCATTAAAGATGCCAGCCCAAGCCGGCTAAAAAACTGAGTCAGTCTGTTCAAAATAAATCTCCGATAGAAAAGTTAAGCGAAAACGAGGCGTGCGTTTTGCTCACTCTCGAAACACGCACAGCACTAAGTGCCGCCGTCGACCAGAAAATAATAAGGGGGCCAGCTTACGCCGACTGTATCTGCTTACGTGAACGGGGGCTAACCAGAGCGCAAACAGTAAAATAATGGCAATAAACGAAGGGTCTAAGTGCAGAAACGCCTTATTTAATAGTTGCTCACTTAAGCTACAAGAGTGCTGTTCTGGCTCAGCCTTTGTACTCTGGGGCGATAAGTTACTGGCGTTGCTCTGCTCAACATGCAGTGCGGTACCATCAAGCGCACAGGCTATTTTTAAGCCGATGCGCTGGCTCATGCAAAGGCTGACCACCAGCACCGCCAGCAGCAAGGCCAAGCCGCCTTGTCGGCTTAAGGTTCGCTTTTTTACGCTAAGCTTTCTCAATTTAAGCCCTCTCAACTTAAAGCCTTTTAACTTAAGCCTCTTAACTTAAGCACGTTCAACCTCAGCATTTTCAACCTAAGGCTAACCAAAGTGCCACGCCTAACATTAAAGTACCGGCAATACGGTTCATTAATTGCACTTTATTTTTTTGCTGTAGCACGCGGCTTAAGGTACGACCGCCGCTGGCATAGAGTAATAAGCAGCTAAATTCGAGCACTAAAATCATAGAGACCAAGACGGCGAGCTGGCCAAACAAGGGCGCATTGGGGTCGATAAAAGGGGGCAACAAGGCGACAAAAAAGGCCCAACCTTTAGGGTTGGCGATGGCGGTAATAAAGCCTTGGCTAATTAAGGTCTTAATGGGGATATGGCGCGGGCCTGCATCCACTGGGCTTAAGGCCAGCTTGCCTTTAGATCGCCAAAGTTGAATGCCCAACCAAGCTAAATACAGGCCACCGGCGTATTTTAGGAGCTGAAATAACAGCGGATATTGCAGCATAATCGCCGCGACACCGATCACGGCCAAGCAGGCCACCACGCCCACACCCACCAGCTCACCCAGCATCATCCATAAGGAGCGGCGCACGCCTATCGTCATGCCCAAAGACAAGGCCAGTGTCATGCACATGCCGGGTGTAATTGAGACAAAGAAGAAGGTGGGAATAAACACCATTAAGATTGCAGAGCTAATAGCACACCTACCTGAAAGCTTGGAAAAAAGAAACGAAATCGTCCGTCATCATACGTTAAATGCCCGACATTAGGCTACCAGACACAGCGATCAGCCGTAAGCAGTCAGCTTGCCGTAAGCGCAGACCGAAATGACGTTCTGATAGTGGCAGTATGACGGCATAAAAAAAGCACCGAGCTTGTTGGGCTCGGTGCTTTTTGGGCTTTAGCTGAGAGCAGGCAGCTAAAGCTGACGGCTACGATTTCTCGATTAATCGCTAAATTTGGGGCTCAGCACGAAACGGCCGGGTGCGATAGTTAAACCCACGGGCGCGTTTTTCAGCCAACCAAAACGGCCGTCGTCCAAGCGATACACCGGCTGGTTTTCTAATACCGAGCGCACTATTTGCATCATGCCAGAGGAGGCCAGAGCCACGTCACCCTTGTAGCCATATGCATCAACCTTGCTTTGCACCAGGTTTAAATCACGCAAGAAAATGGCATTTTGTTTGCGGTCATACACAGGGCGACCTTCGATGATCAAGTCTAACTGGGCGGGAAAACGCGCGATTAAGGCATTGATGGCGGTTTCACCCTGCAAATTTAAGCGCACCACATCACGATTATCTGGGCCAATTTGCAGGTTCAGTTTGTCGATTTGCGTTTCAACAAAGCCTTGGGTTAGGCGTGGCATTTCTTGCTCTAATAAGGTGTAGAGTGATTTTTCCATCTCACCTTCAGTAATGCTGTACTGACTGACGCTGGCGCAAGCGGTTAATAACAACAGGCTCGCGCTTAACAATAACGACTTCAACATATATTTACCTTTAAGTGATAGCTGGAAGAGGTAAGCCTGAGGCTTGAAGCCGTGAGTTAAAGACTCACACTGAGAGTGTGTGGTCTCTCAGCTTCTAGCTTCAGGCTTCTCGCTATGTTCAACGCAACAATTGATCCAGCTGATTGGCGAAGGCTTGGCGATCGGCTGCACTCAAAGTATCCGGTCCGCCTGTGTGTATGCCACTGGAGCGCAAGGTGTCCATAAAGTCACGCATGGTCAGCTTGGCTTTAATGGTGCCGGTATCAAATTTTTCGCCGCGTGGACTTATTACGATGGCGCCTTTTTCCAGCGCCTCGGCGGCCAGCGGAATATCGGCGGTAATTAATATTTCGCCAGGCTGGATGCGCGACACTATTTCATCGTCCGCCACATCAAAACCCTGCGGCACTTGCAGCTGCTTGATGAGTGTAGAGCCCGGCAGCGGCAAGGGATGGTTGGCCACCATGGTTAATGGCGTTTGAGTGCGCGTGGCTGCGCGAAATAAAATGTCGCGGATCACCTTAGGGCAGGCATCTGCGTCAACCCAAATGTGCATCAGTTTTGGCGACCCGTTTTCTTTTTACGATCAAACGCTTCTTGCAACTCACCTGGTTCAACTAACACACCGGTGGCGTCACTAATTGGGAATACGGCCACTAACAGCTCGTCTTCTTCCATGCCGGATACCCAGCGGGACTGCCACACTTTTAGGCTAATGGCTTCGGGCTTGCACTGGGCCCAGTCATCTACGGCCCAGGCTTTGGCGTAGTCGGCGTGCGGCCAGACGGGAATGCAGTCTTCGTCGTCGTCCGAGGTCAGCATCATGCAGCCGTGCTCGTCGGTTAAAATCCACAGCTGCTCGTGTTCAGCGACTTTGTTTACGAAGTGGTTGAAACGCTCGTCATCATTGAGCTTTTCTACGGTTGATTTATCGGCATCGCTTAGGACATAGCTCATATTTTTTCTCTCTATTAACTGATCACAGTAATCTGTCCGCATATTCACACTGCAAGACCGCCCTTGTCCAGTTTTGCTACGCCTTGTGTATGAGAGGTGATGAGTGAAGAGTAAGGAAAAAGTGAGGAAAAAGAACTCATACCCCAAGCGATTTTCCACTGAACTTACGGAACTCATGCAACAACACGGACCTCGAGCGAGTTTAATGGCGAAAAGCCTAATGATAAAACCTAGCTCCTCACCTCATTTTCTTCGCTTTAGCGGTATAGAGTGTAAGACATTTTTTAGCTTGGTCTTTAAGATCGGCGCTTGCTTCACGCTTCTCTCTTACTCCCAAACCTGTCTTTTTCGCACTATTTATCATTTAAAGGCAAACAATTGGCCGATAGGGGCAATTGAGCGTTTACAGTGACTGCCGCTCGGGATAGATTAAAAAAACCAGTATATTTCGACATTTCGGAGCCAAAGGCTCTCAAAATTGTAAGTAGGGTTGCTCATGCATTTTCAAACCGACGACATTCGTATTAATCAAATCAAAGAACTGTTGCCCCCTATTGCGGTGCTGGAAAAATATCCGGCCACTGCCAAGGCCTCGGCCACCGTCTTTGAGGCGCGCCAGGCTATTCATCGCATTTTAGTTGGCGAAGACGATCGTCTGCTGGTGGTGATAGGCCCTTGTTCCATTCATAACGTTGCAGCTGCCATCGAGTACGGCAACAAGCTGCAGGTGTTACGTGAGAAATATGCGGACACGCTAGAAGTGGTCATGCGTGTTTATTTTGAAAAGCCGCGCACGACCGTCGGCTGGAAAGGCTTAATCAACGATCCGCATTTAGATAACAGCTTTCAGATCAACGACGGCCTGCGTATCGGTCGCAAATTATTGCTGGATCTCAACGACATGGGCATGCCCACCGCCAGCGAGTTTTTAGACATGATAACGCCGCAATACATGGCCGATCTCATGAGCTGGGGCGCCATAGGCGCACGCACCACAGAATCTCAAGTACACCGCGAGTTGGCTTCTGGCCTGTCTTGCCCTGTGGGCTTTAAGAATGGCACAGACGGCACCATTAAAGTGGCGGCAGATGCCATAGGCGCTGCCAGTGCGGCGCACCACTTCTTATCGGTCACCAAGCTTGGCCACTCGGCTATCGTGCAAACCACCGGTAACCCAGACTGCCACATTATTTTGCGTGGCGGCAAAGAGCCCAACTACAGCAGCGCTCATGTCAATGCCGTGTGTGCGGAATTAGACAAAGCCGGTCTGCCACAAAAAATCATGATCGACTTTAGCCACGCGAATAGCAGCAAGCAGTATCAGCGCCAAATGGTGGTGTCTGATGACGTGAGCGCGCAAATCGCCGGCGGCCAACACGGCATCATGGGTGTGATGGTTGAAAGCCACTTAGTAGAAGGCCGCCAAGATTTAGTCGAAGGCTGCGAGCTGACCTACGGCCAGAGCATTACCGATGCTTGCATCGGTTGGAGCGACACCGAAACCATGCTGGCGCAATTAGCCGAAGCGGTTAAATCACGCCGTCATGGCGGATAAAAGCTGGAAGCCATAAGCGTTAAGCTAGAAGATAAATATTAAAAAAGGAGCCCAAAGGCTCCTTTTTTGTGGGGTATAAGCTCATCGAGATAAAGCAACAAGACGGAGCCGCAGCAGGGCGTTCCATGTTTCTTGTAATTAAGCGTCGTGGTAAATAACTATTAAGTCTTTATCTTTAACTGACCGCTACATTTCAGTGTCTGTTATGTCGTACGACTTACCGATCATCGGTGTAACGAAGAGAAAAGCCACCTTTAGATTTATTTTTTCCCCGGACGATTTTGCCCACACTGCCAGGTAAGGGGCCTTGGTACAGCACCAGACCAATGCCGAGCAGAAAGGCGCAGCAAGATATCCACTGGGCGATAGAGAGTTGTTCGCCGTATATAAGGTAACCGCTGACCAGCGCGAACACCGACACCAGCAGAGTAAGCGGTGCCATCTGGCTCATGGGATAGCGAAGCAACATCTTATTCCATACCCAGTAACCAAACAAAGTGGTGGGGTAAGCCTGAAACAGTACCGAAATCCAAGCATTAGTATTCCACTGCTGATAGGTGAGTTCGAGGATCTCGACGCCATTAAACAGCACACTCAAACCGATCAACGGCAAGGGTGCGAATAACATGCCCCAGATATTGAAAGCAAAGGCCGAACGGGTACCCGACTGACGTACTATCACGCCGGCAAGCGGCCAACAGACAGCGGAAATAAGGATGAAGAGAGTGCCCGCTAGAGTGACGTTACCGTTGGTGTACATAATGGAGACCATCAGACCCGCCAACGCGATAGTGATGCCAAGCCACATGCGACCGGAAATAACCTCTTTGTAAAACAGCACGCCGACTAACATAGTGGTCAATACATCGAGTTGTAATAATACCGACGCCATGCCTGATGACAGGCCAAAAGTAATTGAGCTCGATGCCATGCCCCAGATGCCGGTACCAAATACCAAGCCATAAGCCAGCAAATAGCGCCAAGGCACATTAGGCTTGCGAATAAAGAAAATAATAGGAAAGGTCGCGAAGAAAAAGCGCGCCGCCGCAATCAACAGTGGATCCATCTCGGTTACGCCGAGCTTGATCATCGAAAAGTTGAATCCCCAAATGGCCATCACCAAAATGATGAGCAATAAATCTCGACCTTTCATTTGTTCGCTCCTTGTATCTATATGAGATAGCTCAGTATGGCTTGCGACTAGAAGTCGGTACAGATACAGTTTATTGGAAATTAATGGGTACAGATGGTTTGGTATGACGAAATACAAACAGTTGGCAGAGAGATTTATCGACGATATCCGCACGGGTAAACTTAGATCTGGCGATCGTCTACTGTCGCTCAGACTATTGGCTCAGCAACACGGGGTCAGTATGTCCACCGCCGTTAGCTGCTACGCCGAGTTAGAATCTCTTGGCTGGCTGATATCGCGTCCTAAGGCGGGATTTTTCGTCGCACCTAAGCGGCTGGTTGCCAAGCCTCCTGAGTGGACAGCATTTGAAAGTCGGCTGTCCACTCCTTCAGGCAAGTATCGCCATACCTCGACATTGGAAGGCCCCTTAGGCACAGCGCGCCTGTCTCTGGAAAAGATCAGCCAAAGTGCTCTGGATACTAGTTTTCGGCGGGCGATGACACGCGCCTCTACGCGCTTGAGCAGTTATCCTGCGCCGCAAGGCGAAGCCTCATTGCGCGTGGCTCTGGCTAAGCACTTTAGTCAGTGTGGCTTTGCGATCAATGCTGATGAGTTGGTCATCACTCATGGCTGCATGGATGCGGTGAAAACCGCGCTCGAAGTTTGTACCCAACCTGGTGACGCTGTCGCCATCAGCTCGCCTTGTTACAACGGTTTACTGGATTTACTCTCTCAGTTGTCATTACGTATCGTGGAAATTCCATCATTAGATGATGGGATCGATCTGGATCAGCTGGAGCACCACTT
>JAHLFI010000050.1 GCA_018883865.1 Candidatus Oceanisphaera merdipullorum | reverse complement strand
AACTGCCCCGACGTAGTGCAAGCATTAAATTTAATGGCCACCCTTAATCCCAATATCACGCACGTGATGATAGACGGCGCCCTCTTTCAAGAGGAAGTGGAACAACGCCAAGTGATGGCAGTGCCAGCCGTCTATTTGAATGGTGAGCTGTTTGATCAAGGCCGCATGAGCCTAGAAGAGATCATCAACAAGTTAGATAGTGGTGCCGAGCAGCGCCAGGCTGAGCAACTCAACGAGCAAGCGCCCTTCGATGTGCTAGTGGTCGGCGGTGGCCCTGCCGGTGCGGCGGCGGCTATTTATGCAGCACGTAAGGGGATTCGTACCGGCTTGGTGGCTGAGCGCTTTGGCGGTCAGGTAATGGACACTATGGGTATAGAGAACTTTATTTCCGTACCCTACACCGAAGGTCCAAAATTGGCAGCCAGCCTAGAGCAACACGTTAAAGAATACGGCGTGGAAATCATTACCAATCAGCGTGTGGCAGACATCACTGCCAACTCAGATGAAGCGGGCTTATTGGTGCCGCTAGTCAGTGGCGCTACCCTAAAAAGTCGCTCAGTGATTTTAGCTACCGGAGCGCGCTGGCGTGAGCTGAATGTGCCCGGAGAACAAGAATATCGCAATAAAGGCGTAGCCTACTGTCCGCACTGTGACGGCCCTTTCTACAAAGGCAAACGCGTAGCAGTTGTGGGTGGCGGTAACTCCGGCATCGAAGCGGCCATTGATTTGGCGGGCATAGTGGAACACGTAACGGTATTGGAGTTTGGTGATAACTTACGTGCCGATGAAGTATTGCAACGTAAAGCCAAGTCTTTGCCTAATATCGACATTATTACCAATGCCCAAACCACTGAGGTTGTGGGTGACGGTAATAAAGTCAGCGGTCTGCATTACATAGACAGAGTCAGCGGTAAACCACGCCACTTAGGTTTAGCAGGAATATTTGTGCAAATTGGCTTGGTGCCGAATACGGAATTCTTGCAAGGCTCAGCGGTGGAACTGACCCGTTTTGGTGAAGTAATTATTGATGCCAAGGGGGCCACCTCAATACCAGGTGTATTTGCCGCTGGTGATGCGACAACCGTTCCCCATAAACAAATAGTGATCGCCATGGGCGCGGGTGCCACCGCAGCCTTAAGTGCCTTCGATTACTTGATTAGATCTTAATACAGGGCTGTAACGCCTTAGCTGAAGACCAAAAAACACCGAGACCTGAGGTTTCGGTGTTTTTTTATGGCTTATAGCTTAACGCTGATGGCTATCCTTTCACCAATTGCGATTTCAAATTGGGTGGCAGACCTTGAATGACCAAGGTATCGGTATTGGCGTCATATTGAATGCGCTCACCGAGCAGTTTTTGATCGAAGCTAATGGTTAAACCACCGCCTGACCCCACGTACTTGGTCAGGCCTTTGAGGGCCGAGCGGTCCACCGGAAACTTATCTTCCAGCTGATACTCTTCGCTCACAAACTGATAAAAATCTAAGTCGTTATCTGTGCCCATCTCGGCAGATAACTCACGTAGCTCCAGCTCTTCGCCTTCTTTTAACTGCTCGCGGCAGTATTTATTCACCAATGCCTTACTTTCCAGCTTCTCGGCTGGACTTAATTGGCGCGCCTCGCAAAACTCATCCACCGCTTTCAGCAAGCCTTGGCTTTGTGCCTTGGGATCCATGCCCTCCACGCAGGATAAAAAGTTCAGGAAGAAATCCGAGACCTTGCGCCCGGCACGACCCTTGATAAAGGAGAAGTAGCGCTTGGATTCGGGGCGAATACGCAACTCAGTTAAATCTAGGCGTGCGGCTAACTGCATTTTGCCCAAGTCTAAGTAGCTGGCGTGACTCACTTCCAGTTTTTCAGTCACGGTCACGCTGTCTTTGTTATCTAACAGCGCAATCAATAAGTAATGGGCGCCTAACCACTGGTAGCGCACAAAAATCAACACGCCTTGCTCGCTCATGTCCAGCCGTTTCAGTTCGCTTAGTAAGCGATCACTTGCCTGATGACTAAAGGCGGCAAACGTCAGGCTTTGGTCTTCGACTCGGCGCACCAGATCACGAAAACTGTCGTCTTCGTCATTGAAGTAGCCAAAAATCTTACCGGCTTTGGTGTTGTAAATATGATGCAGCTCGGCCATTAAATGATTAACCGCCGGCCCCGTGGCCAGATCATCCTCACGCGTGGCAAGCTGGGTTTGACCCTGCTCATCCAAAAAGAGGGAATGTACTATGATGTGTTCTATGTCCAAGCTCATAACAGATTGCCGTAGAGTTGCCTGATGGGGTGGGGTATTATAGCCGTCCTGTTATCAAGATACATGATTGAACGTCTATGCCTGTTATTTCTAAGTATGAAAAAGAATTTGACCAGCTATTAAGCGAGCTTGAAGCCGTGATGGATAAGCATTTGGCGCCGGCCGACTTACGCCTGATGGTGTTAGGTAATTTGGCTACCCATATTATTAATCATCAAATTGCGCCCGGTGGACGCAAAGCCATCGCCGATAAGTTTGCGAAGGTGTTAACCGCGTCAGTAGACACGCAAAAAGGGGCTCATTAAGAGCCTTATTTTATCGCTACCGCTTGAATCTGGCCGAAGGCTAGCCGTCTCTATTAACGAAACTGCCTAATTATGCTCAAAACTGGTCATCTCTATCGCGACAATGTTTCTCACCTTATTGGCTGGGGACACTGGTTAGTCTTCTTTAACGTGCTGCTCGCCATGTTGGTGGCTAGCCGTTTTTTGTGGATCGCCGGCTGGCCCGACACCTTGCTCGGTAGCTTCTATTTGTTGATCAGCTGGGCGGGGCATTTCGCGTTTTTGTCCTTTTTTACCTATCTGCTCACACTGTTTCCGCTGACCTTTCTATTTCCTAATTTGCGCACCTTGCAGTGGCTGGCCGCCGCCATTGGTACCACAGGCCTCACGCTGTTGCTGGTCGACTCGCAAGTCTTTAGTTTATTCAAGTTTCACCTCAACCCGACGGTATGGCGATTATTACTCGAACAAGCACAAACGGAGCAAGCCTCGGGTTGGGGCTGGTTGTTTGTGTGGGTGCCGGTCATATTCTTATTTGAGCTGTGGCTCGCCGGCTGGTTGTGGCGCTGGAGCCAACGCCGCCGGCGTTCGCTGACGTGGCCATTAGCGGTGCCGCTTTTAGTGTGCTTTTTTCTGACCCACAGCCTGCACATCTGGGCCGATGCTTATGTGTATACCCCCATTACCGAGCAAAAGGCCGACTTCCCGCTGTCGTACCCCATGACCGCCAAACGCTTCTTGATCAAGCAGGGCTGGTTAGACGAAGACCAGTACAAAGAGTTATCTAAACAAACGCCTGATAGTGCTAAGCGTAAGCTCAACTACCCGCTGCGCCCGCTCGTAGTGAACGCACCTGAACTGGCCCCCAATATTTTGCTGGTGGTCGCCGATGGTTTACGTGCCGATCAGCTCGATGCCATTACCATGCCAAACCTCAATCGTTTTGCCGATCGCCATTTACGTTTCAATAATCACTTGAGCGCTGGCAACGAGACCCAAACGTCTCTATTTAGTCTGTTTTATAGCTTGCCGGGTCGTTACCTGCGCGATGCCGAGAAAGAAGGCATGGCACCATTATTGATCGGCGAATTGCAGCGCCAAGATTATCGTTTTGGCCTCTTTGCCAGCGGCGGCTTGGAGAAACCTGTCTATCAAAAGGCAATTTTTTCCTCCTTACGCCATAGCGCACTTATCCCTACTCAAGGTGGCGCTAGCGGCGACAGTCAAACCGTCGCCGCATTTAATAGCTGGTTGGCAAAACAAGATAAACAACGACCTTGGTTTTCGTTTATCTACTTAGATGCGATCAGCAAACTCGATCTGCCCCAGGGCATGACGGGCCCATTTCAGCCCTCACTGACGCAGGTTAATCCGGCCGAGCCCTATCAAAATATCGAACGCGAGGCGCTGTTTAACCGCTATCGTAATTCGGTGTTTTATACGGATCGCCTATTGGGGCAATTATTATCGTTACCGCAACCTGCCGCAGATGAGGAAAAGCAGCGCGATACCATTATTATCGTAACCTCTGGCCACGGCATGGAATTTAACGATTACGAGAATAATACGTGGGGTTCAGGTAACGCCTACTCTTTAGCCCAGCTTCATGTGCCATTGGTCATTGATTGGCCAGGCCGCGAACAACCCATGAGCTTTGATTATCCGACCAGTCAGCTGGACTTAGTGCCGACTCTGATGCGCCAAGCCCTAGGCGTGGAAAGCCCAGCGCGCACTTACAGCACTGGACAATCGCTATTTAAAGCCGATGCGGACCGCTGGCGTTTAGCGTCAGACGAAGACGATTATGCGATTTATCAGCATGATGACATAACGCTATTTAATCGCCGTGGCGACATGCAGTTATTGCGCGCCAAAGACTATCGCCAAGAGTCCGATGACAGCCCAGAATTATCATTATTGCTGCAAGTAATGAGCGACTTAAATCGTTTTCAGGGTAAGTAATACCAATCTAAGTAAAGATATGGCCTATTTCGTAAGAATGAAGGTGGCAATTTGTTGGCCACGGTTTTATATATTAAAACAGCAAGCTTTGCTGGCCTCCCGAACAAGTTGGCAGCTGTAAGGTCAAAACTAACAGATCTCGAGCGGTGCACTGATCGGTTAGATTTTCAGAATGGTGTAAGGCCAGAGCTAGAAGCTAGAAGCTAGAAGCTAGAAAAACCTTAGCGCCTACACAAACAGGATAAGTAGACACCAGTAAAAAAACACCGAGCTTTTCAGCTCGGTGTTTTTTTACTGCTGGCTAGTTTGACGCAGCGATATTATTGCACGTCTAACAGACGACGAGATTGCCAATAGCGGGTGCGCCAATACACGTTATCTAAGCGTGAAATGGTCACGCCGGCACTTGACGAGGCATGGGCAAACTTACCCTCGCCAACATATACGCCGTTGTGTTGAGTGCGTCCGGTGCGAAAAAACACTAAATCACCCGGCTGTAACTCTTGCTGACTAATCTCTCGGCCCAACTCTACTTGTTCATAGGTGCTACGGGGCAATTGCATACCGTACGCTTCTTGATACATGTTGCGGGTAAACGCCGAGCAGTCCATACCCTGTTCATCTACGCCACCAAAGCGGTAAGGCGTGCCTTGCCATTTTTTATACGCTTGTTGTAAGTTACGCACCGCACCAGGAGCCAATCTTGGATTACGCTTCATCGGTGCCGTACTGATACTGTAAGTTAGGGAAGAAGTCGGCTTGTTTGCAACCAACTTTTTTCCTGACTCTTGCTTTGGGCTGCTACTGCAACCGGCTATAAGCAATAAGCCGCTAAGAATAATTACCTTTTTCATAAGAATAATGGCAACCAGTTGTTAATAGGATTGGTGTTAACAATAATGGGCATTAATAATAATAAATTTTGACCGATAGATAGTAGTGCAAAAGATAGGGGCTTTGCAAAAATAATATGAATAAAAACAAGGTTATTTTTAGCCAACTACTGGTTTGTGATACGGATCACCTCATTCTGCCTGCAGATGCCCATAACTCCTTATCAAGTCCAGAGCGGCTTCGACTGGCACAAATTGCGAATGCCCAGCAGGCCAAGCTGTTCTTGCTCGGTCGCTACCTAGTGCGCCAACTGTTGGCACCCGCCCTGCAATTATGCCCGCCAAAGATCCCCATTGGTATCAACCACAAGGGTAAACCTAGCCTATTGATGCCCAATTCCATAGCAACTGACTGGCATTTTAATATCAGCCATACCGGCAGCCTGCTGGCGTTGGCTATCGGTAATCAGGCTCCTTTGGGCGTGGACTTAGAGTCACGCCAGTTATCAAGCACGCAAATCCTGCGCTTAGCAAAACGCTACTTTAGTGCAGAGGAACAAGTTTGGTTGGCTCAGCACCCAGAGCCGGCGCATTTTTTACGATTATGGACCCTCAAAGAAGCCGTGCTTAAGGCCCATGGCAGCGGTATTGCCAATAACTTAAGCGCCGTGCATTGGCAGCCCGAGCAAGCGCACGCTCTCTTTGGTGAGCAGCGCTATCAACTGCAGCATTTTTTACTGCGCGAACAGCCGTTAGCCACTGACGTATTGCAAGCGGGGGTATTGCAAGCAAATGTAAATAGCAGTAGCCGACTGACACTCGCCATACAAGGCGAGCAGACAGCCCCTCTTGAGATCTTGAGTTTGACCGATTTAGGGTTAGCGCTTGAAATTAGCGGCCCGCAGCCCAATTTGTATGTAAGCCAGTAGCATGTAAGGTCAACACCTTACTCTTGCCTCATTCTTTCTCAGCGAGACGCGTATCTATGATAGTTGACATCAATGTACAGAATTTTCAGCAGGCATTAATTGACGCCTCCATGACGAAAACCGTGGTGATCTTCTTTCATGCCGAAGCGGTGCCCGAATGCCAAGCCATGAGTCCAATATTGGAAAGACTGATTGGCAGTAATCATGCCCAACTGGATCTAGCTCGCGTCGACGTTGCCGATCCACAGCTGCAAAGCCTAGCCTCGCAATTGGGACTGCGTGCCCTGCCCGCTATGGTGGCGTTCAAAGACGGTCAGCCGGTGGATGTATTAGAAGGGCCGCAAGATGAAACGGCCATTAAACACTTCTTGGCGCCCTATCAGCCCAATGAGGCCGAGCTACTACTGGATGAAGCCAAACAGACGCTGGGCACAGACCCACAAGCGGCTTATGGTCTGTTGCAGCAAGCACGAGCGTTAGATGACAGCGCCGCCATTCGCCTTTACTTAGCCGAAGCGGCGTTGGCCTTGAATAAGCTGGAAGAAACCAAACAATTGCTCGCCACTATCGGCATGATTGACCAAGACAGCCAATATCAGCATATTTTGGCGCGCTTGGAGCTGGCAGAAGAAGCCGCCGATAGCCCAGCAATACGCGAGCTAGAACAAAAGCTGGCGGCAGAGCCTGACTCATTGAGCCTAAAAGAAGAGTTAGCCATACAACTGTTTCAAGCAGGTCGCCAAGAAGAAGCGCTTCAATTACTGGTTAGCGTCTTGCAAACCGACTTGGCCTTTGGTGATGCCAGAAAGCACTTCTTAGACATGCTAGTGACACTGGGCGCGGATCCCATTGCCTCCACTTATCGCCGCAAGCTGTACAGTATGCTTTATTAAAGAAAGCGTTAAGCGCTGAGCCATCTGTAAAGGCCGAGATACTGACTTTCGTCAGGAAGACGGCAAAGAAAAAGCCCCGAACCTATCAGGTTCAGGGCTTTTTTGTTTGGTACCGGCTTTAAGCTTAGTGTTAACTCGCTTGCCAGCTACTCACCACAACCAACACCACCAACAATGGGCAGACCACGCGCACATAGCGCGACCAGATGCGCCAAAACAGGCTGCTGGCCAACTCAGGCGAGCCTTGGACTAACTCGTCGAATAGCTTAGCTCGGCCCCACATCCAGCCCCCTAGTAGCACAAAACCTAAGCCGACTAACGGCTGAATTTGCTGAGTCGAAAGCCGAATAACGAAGCCAAATAAGCTGCCAAAGTTAAGGCAGATAATCACGCTCAATACCGCAAGTCCCGACCCCAACAGCCAAGTCATGAACGGCCGAGATGCCTTAAAACGCTCTGTGCTATAAGACACGGGCACTTCCAGCATAGAAATAGAGGACGTGAGCGCCGCTATGCCCATCAGTATAAAAAACACCAAAGACATCACTAAGCCCGCCGGCCCCATGGTCTCAAACAGTGCGGGTAATACGGTAAAGACCAAGGTGTCTGAGTCCAGCAAGCTGCCGTCATCGGCAAAAATAGTCACCCCATTCTTCATCGCCACAAACATAGCAGGCAAAATCACCAAGCCCGCTAGAAACGCCACCCCGGTATCGAGCAAGGTAATTTGCAGCGCGGTGCGCGGAATATTTTCTTGCTTACTCAAGTAAGAGCCATACATCAACATGGAGCAACCGCCTATGGTCAGCGAGAAAAATGCCTGCCCCATGGCGCTGACTAATAACTTAGGCTCCAGTACTTTACTGAAATCCGGCACTAGATAATGTTTGAGGCCAACCATGGCGCCTTCTTGAGTAAGGATATAAAAAAACAATATCAAGAACAGCACAAACAAAGCCGGCATCAACCGCGCCGACCAGCGCTCTATGCCGTTTCGCACCCCGGCTTGCACCACCAAGATGGTCAGCAAATAGAAGACCAAGGTACCCACAATATTGCGGCCCAAACCAAAGGCTTGCAGCCAAGCAGTCGCCGTGTCCCAACCCAAGATACGTGTAAGGGCCGCAGCTAAGAAAGCCAGCAGCCAACCGGCCACTATGGCATAAAAAGTCAGCACTAAGCTCGGCACCAACATCCCCATATACCCAACGGCACCCGCAAGCGTCTTTTGCAGAGAAGTACGGCCCAGCTTGCGTACCGAGTCCACGGGGTTAGCTTGGCCATAGCGGCCGATAGCGACTTCCATCACCAGCATCGGGAAACCGAGCAGCATCACTAACAGTAAATACGCTAGTAAAAAAGCGCCGCCGCCGTTACTGGCCGCTTGGGTGGGGAAGCCCCAAATATTACCAAGGCCGACCGCCGCACCGGCGGCAGCCATGATAAAACCAAAGCGTGAGCCAAAGTGTTCTCTCACTATGTTGTCCTTATTGCATTTATTGGTTAAACATTTTTCTGCTCAAGTACCGGCACCGCATCATCATTGGGCCAAGCGTTAAATACTGCCTTAACTAGCGTCGCCAGCGGTATGGCGAAAAATACCCCCCAAAACCCCCAGAGGCCGCCAAAGAGTAGCACGGCCACGATAATGGCAATGGGATGCAGGTTAACCGCTTCCGAAAACAAGATGGGCACCAAGACGTTGCCATCCAGCGCCTGAATAATACCGTAGGCCACCATTAGGTAGAAAAACGGTGCACTAAATCCCCATTGAAACAGTCCCACCATGGCCACAGGTACAGTCGCCGCCGCCGCCCCTATGTAGGGGATCAAAACAGAAAAGCCGACCAATACCGACAGCAACAAGGGGTAACGCAAGTCGAGCATCATAAAGGTGATGTAGCTAACGCCGCCGACGATAAAGATTTCTATCACCTTACCACGGACATAATTGGCAATTTGTACGTTCATTTCGCGCCATACTCGCGACACTAACTCACGATTGCGCGGCAAGTAGCGGCGGGTGCTGTTCATTAACTCACGCTTATCTTTGAGCATAAAGAACACCAATACCGATACCAAGATCATATACACCATTAGCACGGCGGCATTGGTGAGGGAATTGAACGACACGCTTAATATCTCATTAGCCGAACCAAGTAAGCGGCTACGGCCGTCGTCGAGCACACTTTGCATCAAAGTCACATCGACGATTTCTGGGTAGCGCTCAGGGAGCGTGAGCAGCGCATCCTGAGTGCTGGTGATCATACTGGGTATTTCGCGGGCCAAGTTGGCCATTTGCGATAAAAAAGTCGGTACTATGCTAACCAAGGACAAAATAACGACAATAGCGAACAGCAACTGCACCAGTGCCGTGGCCCACACCCGTTTAAATCCCAAGCGCTCCAATCGGGTCACCGGCCAGTCCAATAAATAGGCAATAACCACGGCGGCAAAAAGCGGCGCCAAAATATGGCCTAAGAAATACACCACCACAAAACCAAACAGCAGGCTCAAAAACAGCGCCACAGCCCCGGGATCGGTAAAGCGCCTTCGGTACCAATGTTTCAGAATGTCTAGCATGCAATTCTTTCCTTATGGGACCTTGGTAATGAGTAATGTCAGCACGCGGCCATCGTCACTCTCTTGAATGACACTGTGGCCCATGCGTAATAAGTAACGGGGGATATCTTGGCGAGATCCGGTATCTGAGATACACAAGCGCAATTTTTGTCCTGCCGTAGCGCCTTTAAGCCACAACTTAGCCTGCAATAAGGGCCTTGGGCAGCGCCAGCTGCTGGCATCCAGTGTGTCCACCTCGCCTCCGATAAATGTTATAAATTATCCCTTGCTGGGCGCAGTTAAACAATGCTTGTTACGCCTTATGGGGGCAGGTATTCTGCTATTAAGCACATCATAAAAAAGGTAATTAAAATGAGGTTTCCTGCGGCCAGGATGGCTCTGGCATTTTCTCTACTTATTTTGACACCTTTACAAGCCGCCAACAGTTTACCCGATATTGGCACCGCCGGCGTCAGCGCTATGTCTATTGAGCGAGAAGCGCGTTTTGGCGAGGCCTTTACCCGTTTTGCTCGTGCTAACCAAGCTGTGATTGACGATCCTGTACTCAATGAATACGTGACCGATCTGGGGCTGAAGTTACTCTCCCAAGCCGATGCGGTGCGTTTTCCGTTTCAGTTTCTGCTGATCAACGACGACACCATTAACGCCAGTGCTTTTCTCGGTGGCGTAGTACAGCTGCATACCGGCTTATTTTTGTATGCGGAAAACGAAAGTGAGTTAGCGTCTGTTATCGCTCACGAAATCACTCACGTCACCCAACGCCACATTGCTCGCTATTTAGAATCCCAGTCTCGTAGCACACCGCTGACCGTAGCGGGGCTAGTGGGCTCAGTGGCCTTAGCCGTGGTTAATCCACAAGCAGGCCTGGCCGCCTTACAAACTACCCTTGGCCTTAAGATGCAGTCGGCTATTAACTATACGCGCGACAACGAGCTGGAAGCGGATCGCATTGGCTTGCGTCTCTTAAATAATGCAGGTTTTGATCCTAATGCCATGGCCAGCTTCTTTCAAAAACTCGCCGATAAGTATCAATTTGCCAGCGCGCCACCGCCCATGCTGCTCACACACCCCTTGCCCACCAGCCGTATTGCCGAGGCACGTAGTCGAGCGCAAGATTACCCGAAGAAAAACCATCCGGCCAGTTTAGACTTCCAAATGGCAAAGGCACGAGTCATGGTGCGTTTTCAGCGTAACGCCGGCAAAGATCTCGCTCGTTTCTTTGCCCAAGAAGCCAAGCAAATCAATGGTGCTTGGCAAACTGACGCCGCCCGCTATGGCCAAGCGCTGGCCTTGCTACAAATGAATAAAGAAGACTTAGCAAGGCCCATTCTGACCGAGCTTGCACGCCGCCACGTCAATAATATCTTTATTTTGGATGCGCTCACCGACTTAGATAATGCAGAAGATAAACACCAAGCGGCCATTGCTCGCTTGCAGCAAGCGCAACAGCAACTGCCCAATAACCAAGTGGTCATGATCAACCTCGCCGATAGCCTACTGCAAGCAAACCGCCAACAAGAGGCCGTGACCTTACTCGACAACTACCTGCGCCGTAATCCAAAAAACCCCTTAGCCTGGGATCTCATTGCCCAAGCCTATCGGCCCTTAAATAATGAGTCGGCGTTTCGCCAGGCGCAGGCCGAAGTCGCCGCCCTTAAAGGTCGCTATGACGTCGCGGTCGACCAAATGGAAATTGCCACGAATCTGTCCTCAGACAGCATGCAACGTGCCCGTCTCGGCGCTCGTCTGCTGCAACTGCGCCAGCAACAAACTGAGTGGGAAGAGTTGCGCAAATAGCCTTAAAGACAGCGATCAGCTTTAAGCTGTCAGCTAACCCCTTTCAAAAACAAAACCGGCATCTTGTTGCACATCAAGATGCCGGTTTTTTGGTTTTAATCTTTGGTTTTACTTACGGCTTACCGCTTCAAGCTTACGGCCTATCTCTTAGTCACAAGTCAGTAAAGCACGACGATGCCGAGGTTTGCCTCCGTCAACTCGCTTAAGCTGCCTCCATGCGGCGCTCGGCAAATGCCGTCCATGGCATTTGACGGTTGACTCGGACAATGCCCACGGCCTCTTCCGGTAATATTGAGCCAACAGAGAGTACAACAGCTAGCTTTGAGCCAAGAGGGAAGGTAGAGGGTGTCGGCTCAGCCGACCATCCGCGCCAAGGATGGCGCGGCTTGAGCCCCATGGATGGGTTTACGGCGAATCGGAGGAGCGGTGCGCTCTGTCTGACATCGCCATTAAGCACAGATTTGGCTAAGAGACAGGCTTCGGCTTACAGCTGTGTCTTCTGCCAATACTTATTCTGCCAATTGGCGATATCTTCGGGTTTTAATTCCCCTTGGTGGGTATCTACCAATTTGCCTTTAGGATCCAGCACTAGCGTGGTAGGTAAGGCGCGAGGTGATTCAAACGGCCAAGGACCGGCCAGTTTTGCCACCACCGGCATGGCCAGTTGATAGCGCTGACTCAAGTCTTGTAGCGCCTGATTCGATAAGTCATCAAAGCTCACCGCCAATACCGCAGGGCCGTCACTTTGGCTGAGTTCATTAAGCAGCGGCATCTCTCGTAAACAAGGCGCGCACCACTCGGCAAAATAATTCACCACCAGCCATTGGCCTTTATAGTCGCTCAAGTTTTGCTGATCGCCATTGGCTAAGGTCAAACTGGCGGGCTCCTTACAGCCGGTTACGACCGCCATCAGGGCCAGTATTACCACATATACTGCATTACGCTTTTTCATCCGCCGTATCCTCTATTGCCACAGCCATGGCTACTTTTATACCCTAGCGGGCATTATCACAGTACAATCCCCCTATTCACACTCGAGAGCGCTGCATACTGGCGTGAGTGTTTGAGGTGATCGCACCCTACTGGGTGCCGCTCTACTTATGAGGAGTCTGTAATGAGTCTGTCTATCTATCATAACCCGCGCTGCTCCAAAAGCCGCGAGACCTTGGCTTTGCTCGAAGAACGCGGGCTGAGCCCTGAGATTATCAAATATCTCGACACGCCACCTAACGCAGATCAAATTAGCCACTTATTGAGCCTGCTCGGCATGAGCTCAGCACGCCAATTAATGCGCACCAAAGAAGACAGCTACCAGCAGCTTAATCTGGCAACAGAACACGATGAACAGGCATTAATCGCCGCTATGGTGGCCCACCCTAAGTTGATTGAGCGCCCAATAGTGGTAAATGGCAATCAAGCCGCCTTGGGCCGCCCGCCCGAGCAAGTGTTGGATATCTTATAATGACCACCCAAATTGCACGCGCATTGGCGCTCATTGGCTATTTTGGTTTAATGCTGTGGGTCATCTTATGGCACTGCTTTATCTCACCGTCGCCGCACTTAAGCCGAACATTTATGCTGATCATCTGGCTGCCTTGGTTGCTTATTCCCATCAAGGGCATACTGCAAGGTAACCCTTATACACACGCTTGGAGCGTGTATCTGTTGCTGCCTTACTTCTTACACTCAGGCGTGCTGTTATGGACAGATGAAGGTGAGCGGTGGTTGGCGATAGTAGAATTGGTGTTGGCCAGCACTATGTTTATTGGCAACATGTATTACGCCAAATTACGCGGCCGCGAGCTGGGCTTGAGTATTCGCCGTAAGAAAAAAACGTAACCAACAGCTGTCAGCGATAAGCGTTCAGTCCTAAGAAAATCAAAAAACCCGAGTCTGCAGACTCGGGTTTTTATTTGACTGAACGCTGACAACTGCTTTTTAGTGTTAGTTGGCTCTGGGCTGCAAATGTTTGGACCAGCGATTTTCGAGGCGACGAAAGCCCCATACTAAGGCAAAAGTCAGACACATGTATAACAGCCCTGCGGCCAAAAACGCTTCAAAAGGCGAGTAGTAACGCGAGTTAACGATGCGCGCCGCGCCGGTTAAATCCACGATAGTAATAATGCCGGCCACCGCGGAGCCATGTAGCATAAAGATCACTTCATTACTGTAAGCCGGCAAGGCGCGGCGAAAGGCGTTGGGTAGAATAATCCGCCGCAGCGTGGTGAATTTGCTCATGCCATAGGCGTGCGCCGCCTCGACTTGACCGGTGGGCATGCCATTAATAGCGCCGCGAATGATTTCGGCAGTATAGGCACTGGTATTTAAGGTGAAGGCGAACAGAGCACAAAACCACGCCTGACTAAACAATTGCCACGCCATAGACTCACGCAACCACTGCCATTGCCCGGCGCCGTAATAAATCAAAAACAACTGCACCAATAAGGGCGTGCCGCGAAAAAAATAAATATACGCCCACACCGGGCCCTTGATTAACCAATGGCGGCTATTGCGCCCTATGGCCAGCGGCACGGCGATCACTAAGCCCATGACTAACGACAGCGCCACTAACCAGACGGTGGTGTAAAAGCCCTGCCAATAGATAGGCCATTCATTGGCAATAATAGTGAAGTCCATATCCCCTCCTCTCTAAACGGCTCACATCCAACAAGGCGTGGATTGCGCTATCGGGTGTGCAGCGAATAGCGATGCTCCGCCCACTTCAATAGCCCAGTAGAAATACTGGTAAATAAGAGAAAGGTCAGCGCAACCGCCATGTAAAAGGTAAAGGGCAATTGTGTGGCACCGGCGGCCAACCCCGCCTTTCGTACCATGTCATCTAGGCCAATAATGGACACAAGCGCCGTGGTTTTAAGCAACACCAGCCAGTTATTGCCAAGTCCTGGCAAGGCGTGGCGCATCATTTGTGGCAACAGGATGCGGCGCAGCACTTGGGTTTTGGTCATGCCATAGGCCCGCGCCGCTTCGAGCTCGCCTGCATCCACGGCCAACATGGCACCACGAAAGGTTTCCGTCATATAAGCACCAAAGATAAAACCTATGGTCAGCACACCGGCAATAAAGGGGCTGATTTCCATATAATCCGGCACATAACTGGTCCATTGGTGGGCGGGATTATCGCCGCCAAACCACGCATTAAGGCGCTCATTTAAGGATAATAAGGCGTAATTAAGCAGCACTTGGCCACCAAAAAACAGCAGCATCATTAGTACTAAATCGGGAATACCACGTATTACCGTGGTATAGAGGGTAGCCAGCCAACGGGCCGGCTTAAAAGTGGAAAGTTTTGCTAGCGCACCCAGCAAGCCCAGCGCTAACGCCAGCAACAAAGAAAGGAGTGCCACTTGTAAGGTGAGCTCGGCGCCTTGCACTAAGGAGCTTGCATATCCTTTTAGGTCCAGCATCACTCCCTCCTGTACATAGACAGTCCTGCTGGCAGACGCCAACTAAACGCATCCGATTTATGTATGCCTAGGCTAAGTAGACATAAATTAAGCAGGCCTAATAGCCCAGTTTATTCACCATATACGTCGTACTCAAAATACTTGTCATTCACGGCTTTGTATTGGCCATTTTCCCTGAGTTCAGCAATGGCTTTATTCAGCATCTGCTTCAAGTCTTGATCTTGCTTGCGCACCGCTATGCCAAAACCTTCACCAAACCATGTTTCATCGGTAATAGAAGGGCCAACAAAGGCATATTGGTCACCGCCATCTTTATTAAGCAGCCCTTCTTCGATGGCGGTGGCATCGAGAAATACATAATCAACTCGACCTGCTTTTAAATCCAAATAAGCTTCATCTGCGGTGCCGTAACGCACTAAGGCCACTTCTTTACCGAAGTTTTCGCTTAAATATTTATCGTGGGTGGTGGCAATTTGCACGCCCACTTTCTTGCCTTTAAGGCCTTCTTTAGTCAGCTCAAGATTGGCGCCTTTTTTAGCCACAAACTTGTTCGGAACCAGCGCGTAGCGGTCGGTAAAATCCACGGTGCGCTGTCGCTCTTCGGTGATCGACATGGCGGCAATAATGGCGTCGTATTTACGGGCTAATAACGCGGGTATAATGCCGTCCCAGTCTTGAGCAATCAGCTCACATTTCACCTGCATTTGCTTGCACAGTGCATTAGCCATGTCCACATCGAAACCTTGTAACTGCCCCTTCTCATCGGTTAAAGAAAACGGCGGATAGGCGCCTTCAATCCCAAAACGTACGGTTTTCCATTCCTTGGCTTGTACCGCACCCGCTGCCATGGCTGCCATAATGGCACTGGCTATTAACAGTTTTTTCATGGTGTTGCTCCTTGTCTTACGATGGGTCTTAATGGCACAAATCTATTTTTCCTGTATGCCTCTTAATAAACAGAAGAAATAAACTGCTTAAAGCGCTCCGAGGTCGGATTAGCAAATACCCGTTTAGGATCCCCTTGCTCCTCCACACGCCCTTGATGCAAAAACAGTAATTTATTCGACACCTCACGAGCAAAGCTCATCTCGTGAGTTACCACCAACATAGTGCGGCCTTCTTCGGCTAGGCTGCGCATGACCGCCAAAACTTCACCTACCAGCTCAGGATCCAGTGCAGAGGTAGGCTCGTCAAATAACATAACTTGTGGCTCCACCGCCAAGGCGCGGGCAATGGCGGCTCTTTGTTGCTGACCACCAGACAGATGATTGGGGTAGGCATCTCGCTTCTCATACAAACCGACTTTATGTAGCAAAGCCTCCGCCTGCGCTATGGCCTGCTTTTTCGGCACCTTAAGCACTTGAATCGGCACTTCTATGATGTTTTCCAAGATGGTCATGTGTGACCACAAATTAAACCCTTGAAACACCATGGCAAGACGCGAGCGAATGCGCTCCACTTGGCGCATATTAGCCGGCTGGCGCTCGCCGTTTTTAGCGGTGCGCATCTCAATCAATTCACCGTGCAGGCGCACGTCGCCGGCGCTGGGAATTTCCAATAAATTAATGCAGCGTAACAAGGTGGACTTCCCCGACCCCGATGCGCCAATAATGGAGATCACATCGCCCTGCTCGGCCGTCACATCTATGCCTTTTAGTACTTCAAGCGAGCCAAAGTGTTTATACAGGCCCGTCACCTCAAGGGCGGGTTTATTCATGGCGAATCCTTGCTAGCCAGGGCCATCTCGACCTAAAACCATCACGCGCTAACAGTTACGTCGTTAACAACTGTGTAACGAACTCTAAAAGCTAGCAGCTGTTTAAGCCAATAACAATAGAATGTCTTTTTCTGTATCGTTAACTGTGTCTAAGGCCATAAAAACAGTAAAAACAAGCCGTTAACTCAAAATCAGCTAAACGCGTTTCGCCATTCAACCACGGCTAGGCTGGGCCTTTAATCACACTAGAGACTCACTCCTCGCGGTCAGATAAGTGTAAACTAGCCTGCATGTCGATTAGCCGGGCATCTATTATTGCCAATAGCCTAATTATTCATTCGCTTCGCTCTTATGGAACGCTAATCTTTATGTATTCCGGCTTATTACTGGTGTTATTACCGCTGGCTCTCGGCTACTGCATACCGTGCCGCTCGGCAGGTATTTTACGGCTGTTAAATCTGGCAGTAGCGCGCATGGTGTATCTGATTTTATTTCTCATGGGCATCAGCCTTGCCTTCGTCGATAACCTCGTCAGCCACTTAGGCACAATTTTTAGTGTCAGCTTAGTATTTGTGGCCTGCATTAGTGTGGCCAACTTAAGCGCCCTGTGGTGGCTAGACCGGCGCCACAACCGTCTTGTGGGTAACATTGGCGCGCCTTTACTCAGTAAGTGGCGTTTATTATTAGACTCTGTGTGGCTGTGTGCGGTGATCTTAGCCGGTGTGGCCGTAGGCCAAGTATTGGATGCCAGCTGGTTTGCGGTAGACACCTTAAGCGAATGGGCACTAATGCTGCTGTTACTACTGATTGGCATACAGCTGCGTAACTCCGGCATGCCGCTTCGGCAAATTTTGCTTAATCCCTGGGGATTAAAAATTGCCGGCTTAGTGTTAGTGAGCTCTTGGCTTGGTGGCGCGGTGGGTGCTTGGGCTTTGGGCCTGCCGTTAACCCAAGGCTTGGCCTTCTCCTCGGGTTATGGTTGGTATTCGCTGTCGGGCATCTTAATTACCGACCAACTGGGGCCGGTGCTAGGCAGCGCCGCCTTTATTAACGATCTTGCCCGCGAGTTGTTCGCCATCATGTTGATCCCAACGCTGATGCGCCGCTTTCCCTCCGCCGCCATCGGCTATGGCGCCGCCACCGCCATGGACTTTACGCTGCCGGTATTGCAGCGTTCCGGCGGCATGGCCGTGGTCCCCGTGGCCATCGTCTCGGGTTTTATCTTGAGCCTAGCCGCCCCCCTCTTTATGCTAGGATTTTTGTCGTTAGGTTAAGTACGCCATACGTAAGGCGCTTAACGCTGAGCGTGTTAATGTTAGGTTGGGTGTTAATGTTAGATTGGTTGTTAATAGCTAATTGAAGCTAAATTGCTCGTTTATGGCAGGAATGCCCCTTTATTTCTTGCACCTTGGCGCTCAATCAGTATTGTGCTTAAAGATTTTGATTTATTTACTTCCAAAGGAAGGACACTTGATATGAAAACTGTAGGTTTGGTCGGTTGGCGCGGTATGGTGGGCTCGGTATTAATGAGCCGCATGGTGGAAGAAGGCGATTTCGCCCGTATTAAACCGGTCTTTTTTACTACCTCGCAAGCGGGCCAAGCGGCTCCGGACTTCGGCACAGATGCCGGTACCCTACAAAATGCCTACGACATCGATGCCCTCAAGGCGCTGGACGTAGTGCTCACTTGCCAAGGCGGCGATTACACCAAAGAAGTGTATCCAAAATTGCGAGCCGCAGGCTGGAACGGCTACTGGATTGATGCGGCATCTGCACTGCGCATGGAAGACGATGCTTTAATTATCTTGGATCCGGTCAACGGCAACAAAATTCAAGACGCATTAGCCAATGGCGCCAAAACCTTTGTTGGCGGCAACTGTACCGTGAGCTTAATGCTGATGGCGCTAGGCGGCTTGTTTGAGCATGACTTAGTAGAATGGGTAGCCGTGTCTACCTATCAAGCCGCCTCAGGCGGCGGCGCACGCCACATGCGTGAGCTAGTTAGCCAAATGGGTATTTTGCACAACGAAGTCAGCGACGAGCTGGCGGATCCCGCTTCTGCCATTTTAGAGCTAGAGCGCAAGGTGACCGAAAAAACCCGCAGCGGCGAATTACCCACTGATAACTTCGGCGTACCCCTAGCGGGCAGCTTGATCCCGTGGATTGATACTCAGCTGGAAAACGGTCAGAGCCGCGAAGAGTGGAAAGGCCAAGCCGAGACCAACAAAATCTTGGGTGTTAGCCAAATTATTCCAGTAGACGGCCTGTGCATTCGCATTGGCGCACTGCGCTGCCACAGCCAGTCGTTCACGATTAAGATGAAAAAAGACCTGCCGATCAGTGAGATCGAGCAAATCTTGGCAGCCAATAACGATTGGGTAAAAGTTGTGCCCAACGATCGCCAAGCCTCTATGGAGCAACTGACGCCAGCCGCCGTGACCGGTACCTTAACCGTGCCTGTTGGCCGTTTGCGCAAGCTAAACATGGGGCCTGAATATCTGTCGGCGTTCTCGGTAGGTGATCAGCTGTTATGGGGAGCAGCTGAGCCGCTGCGCCGCATGCTGCACTTACTACCATAAACCTGACTATTTTAAGTGAGTGTCACTATCAAGCCCGCCATTCGGCGGGCTTTTTTATGGCCGGCTCCTGATCCCAGCGCACGATGCCCGAGACAGTACTTGTTCATTTTCTGTGCTCGGGTTAGGATCTGCCTCCTTTTTTGCCGATCACTTGAGGCTCTCATGAAAACATTCATTCCTAGCAAAGATGCTGCGCTGGAAGACTCCATTAGCTACTTTCAGCAACAGCTCATCAAGCTTGGCTTTGACATTGAAGAAGCCTCTTGGCTCAATCCCGTGCCAAACGTGTGGTCGGTACATATTCGCGATAAAAGCTGTGGTCTGTGCTTTACCAATGGTAAAGGCGCCAGCCAAAAAGCCGCACTAGCTTCGGCGTTGGGCGAATACTTTGAGCGTTTGGCCACCAACTACTTTTTTGCCGATTTTTACTTGGGCCAAGATATAGCCGAAGGCGACTTTGTGCATTATCCCAATGAAAAATGGTTTACCCTGACCGACGATAACAGCCTGCCTAAAGGCCTGCTGGATGACTACACTCGCGGCTTTTATGACCCAGAAGGCGAAGTCACTGCCGACATGCTGATCGACTTGCAGTCTGGCAATGACAATCGCGGCATTTGCGCCCTGCCCTTCGAGCGCCAAGGTGACTTAGAAACCGTTTATATTCCCATGAATATCGTCGGCAATTTATACGTGTCTAACGGCATGAGTGCCGGTAATACCCGCACCGAAGCCCGTACCCAAGGCTTGTCTGAGGTGTTTGAGCGCAGCATTAAAAATCGAATCATAGCTGAGCGCATTAGCCTGCCAAAAATTCCTGCCGACGTGTTAGCCCGCTATCCACACATTGAAGCGCCGATTGCCGCATTGGAAGCCGAAGGCTATCCCATTCATGCCTTTGATGCGTCATTGGGCGGTGAATATCCGGTGATCTGCGTGGTATTATTCAACCCCAACAACAGCACATGTTTTGCTTCATTTGGTGCTCATCCGCGTTTTGAAGTGGCGTTAGAGCGCACAGTGACCGAGTTATTACAGGGCCGCAGCTTAAAAGACTTAGACGTGTTTGTGCCGCCGTCGTTTGAAGATGATGAAGTGGCAGACCACCATAATTTGGAAACGCACTTTATCGACTCGTCTGGTTTGATCAGCTGGGACTTGTTCCAAGACCAAGCGGATTATGAGTTTGCGGACTGGGACTTTAGCGGCACCTCAGAGCAAGAATTTACCCACTTATTGGCTATCTTTGACAAGCTAGAACAGCCTGTTTATATCGCCGATTATGAGCACTTAGGCGTGTATGCCTGCCGTATTTTGGCACCGGGTATGTCGGACATTTATCCGGCCGACGACTTAACCATGGCCAACAACAACATGGGGGCTCATTTGCGCGCCACCTTGTTAAGCCTGCCAGAAAGCGATGCGGATGCAGAGCAGTTAATGGGCCTGTATGAGCTGTTAGAAGAAGAAGGCTTCGATGACTTTACTCGTGTTCGTGAGTTGCTGGGCATAGCTTCTACCAAAGGCACAGCTTGGCATACCCTGCGCATCGGTGAGCTGAAATGCATGCTGGCCTTGGCGGCCAATGAATTAGCATTAGCGCTAGAATACGCCGATTGGACCTTGAGCTTTAATGCCTCGGTATTTAGCGACGAGCGCCATCGCTATTATCGCTGCTTGAAGGCCGCGCTTGAGTTGTTCTTAAGCGAAGACCGTGATCCTGCTCAGTATGTTTCGGCCTTTAACAGCATGTTTAGTGAAGACACGGTAACGCAGGTGTGGGCACAAATTGCCGGCCAAGCGCGTTTTCATGGCCTAACCCGTGCCGATGAAAGCTTGCAGGACTTCCCCACGCATCAAGCTCTGCTGGCGGTCTATGAAAAACTCCAGCAAGCGAAGCGTCAACACGCGGCAAGCTAGCAGCCAAAAAGCGAAAAGCGATACAAAGCAAAAACCGGCCTAGGCCGGTTTTTTTATGAGTGTTTGTGCTTGATGGCTGACGCTGAAATTAAGACTTCTTGTCCTTTAAGATGTCTTTAAAGCCGGCCACGTCCACCGCACCTGGAATTAAGGTGCCATCAGGGAACACTAAAGCTGGGGTACCGTTTAAGCCTAAGCTTCTAAACAAGCTCAGGTTTTGATTAAGCTTGTCCGATACTTTTTTATCCTCGGCGGCGCTTAATAATGCCTTACTGTCTAAGCCCGCTTTGTCGGCAATGCTGGCCAAGGCGGCGGTCGACACTTTCTTCTGGTTCATCAGGGCTTGATGTAGCTCGGCATACTGACGCGGTGACTCCATGGCCACCGCCAAGGCTAAGCGAGCCGCTTGTACTGAGTCTGGGCCTAAGATGCCGAGGTCTTTCACTATGACCTTCAGCTGAGGCTCTTCTTTGATCATGGTCAGCAAAGTTTCGTTCATACGATGGCAATAAGGGCAGTTATAGTCGGTGAAATACACCACTTCTAGCTTACCGTTAGGGTTACCCATGATGCCGTCGGTTTTATTGGCGAACAACTGCTCTGACTGCTCTTTAAGCTGCTTAGAAAATTCAGCTTGGCTCGCCAGCTGATCTTTTTCTTCGAGCTTGATAATGGCTTCGCGCAAAATTTCTGGCTGCTCAAGCAAGGTTTCACGCACCAACTTTTGAAACTCCTCGCGGCTCATCTCCGCTTGCGCAGGGGCGGCAGAGAATAAGCCTAGGGCCAACACTGGCATCAAGGCGGGTAAAAACTTAACGGTCATCAGCGTCTCACATAAAAAGGATGAAAACGCAGCCTATCAGACATAGCGGCTGAGCTAAACCTTCTATTACTTGTTAATAATATAATCTCGGTCCCGATAAGTGCACAGCCAGTGCGGTTTAAACACCACCAGCACGGTAATGGCCATGCCATTGAGTAGGGCTTCGGGTAATAATAATAACGGTAGCACGCTCAGATAATTATCAAATACCACCTGCCAACTGTGTTGGTCAGTCCACACCATAAAGGCCGAAAACAGTAAGGTTTTTAAAGTGATAGTGAAAACGGCATTCAAGAAACCGGCGACAAAAATATAAACAAATAGGTGGCGATATAAGTAGCTGTAAGTGAGTAAAAAAAACAAGTAACTAGCACTGAGCGGCACTATCACACCCAGTAATAAGTTAGGCCCAAACATAGCCCAAGACTCAAAACCAAAGACGGTAACCAGCAGCAAGCTTAGCGCGGCCATCAGCATGCCCATGCGCCAACCCAATAAGAGCGCAAGCGTGGTTAACCCCAGAAAATGCACTTCTAAACCCGGCTTGACCCCCGCTTGCAGCATCCATAACGGCACTAAGGCAATGGCGGCACCAAAGCACAGATGGTGGCGGACTTTATCATTCAGCCAAGCCTGCCAATCAAAGGTCCAAGCAGCTCCTAACAGCACTAAGATGCCTATTATTATCACTTTCTGCTCCTGCCATACCCGAATATATGTCCAATCAAAGGTCATAAATATAACTCAGCACCAACAAAAGCTGTATGGCCCGCGTGAGGTAACCGAGCTTTTTCACAACTTAATGCTCAGCGCAGCCAGAATGCAGCGCGACCAGAATGACATGGGGCAGCTAGCGACGGCAGAACGCTCGAGAAGAGCCAAGCTCATCCATGGGCTGTTATCTGGTGGCTCTTACTTTTTGGCTATTAGTTTTTCGCTGTTAGTTTTTTACTAGGCTATAGCTGAGCTTATCCAAGGTGACGGTGACCGAGAGTTGGTTATTTTCAACGTGACTGATTTGTACCAGTTGATAATCAAGCTCTGGTGCCACCCAGAACCGAGTTTTGCGGCTACTGTTACCGCGATCCCGTTCGACTATCAGGCTTTCATAGGGACCGATACCGGTATTGACGATTTCTTTGCCGACCACATTAAAGGTGGTTGTCTTAATTTCGCCATCACGAGCGACCGGATAGGTTAACGTAGTTTTGCCAGCCATTAAGTCGCAACGAGCTTCAAAGAAAAAACTCACCGGATCAAACGCTTCTCCTTCAGTAGGGACTAACTTATCGCCATTTTTATCCTGAAAGAGCACCATATCGGTCTTTTGATCAAACACCAGACGCTCTTCATTGCGCATACCTAAGTATTTGGTTTTATAGCTAAAGGTATGTGGTGTAGCGGTACAGTTTTTCCAGCTAAAGTTGGCTTGCTGATCCACGTCTAACAGCCAGTGCGTCAACGAAAAGCGCACATTATAGTTATCGTTATTACGGTCAATTTTCAAGGTGTTCACGCCGCGAGTTTTATCACCATTGAGTAGCACACTATATTCTGCGCTTAAATGATCAATATCTTGGGCGAAAGCCGAGGCACTGGTGAGTACCAGCGCCAATAGCCATAAAATTGGTTTAATCATCAACATTTCCTTATCTGGATATTTGCCTGTGTGACGTTTAGCTATCTTGCATCGCTAGAGATTTTGCACATCTGATAAGCGCTGTGCCAACCATACACCAACTAGACCTAACAAAGAAAATACCAAGATCACCACAAAATTAGAGAATAATGCCAGCAACATGCTTAAAGCACCCACACACAATAATAATATGCTCATCAGAGTATGACTCACCGCCAGCTAATCGGTGCGTCGGGTCCCACCCGCCAAATCCAATCAGGTAGGTTTTTCGCCCGACTCGTACTCCAGCCTGACGACCTTTACGATAAATACCACGCGCGTTTAAATGTCATGCATTCCCTCACTGGATCACGAAAATCGATTGATTTGGTTCTCAGTTTGCGCTTAAGACCTTATGATAATGAGTCATTAGGCTCTCTTTTATGAATCGCATGCACACCCAAGGACTCACTAACTCATGGACACAGGCTATCGCATTATTATTGCCGATGATCATCCCTTGTTTCGCAATGCGCTGCACTTAGCCGTCAGCCAAGCGGTAACGGGCGTTGCGCTACGGGAAGTAGACAGTATTGATCAATTAATGCAGCTATTAGCCGAGCAGGCAGAGGTGGACTTATTATTGCTGGACTTGAAAATGCCGGGCGCCAGTGGTTTTTCTGCCCTTGCCAGCTTGCGCCATCTTTACCCTGAGCTACCTGTGGTCATCGTCTCGGCCACCGAAGAGCCGGCCGTGGTGCAACAAGCCATGCATTTTGGCGCCATGGGCTTTATTCCTAAATCCACGCCACTGCCGGCATTAGTCGCCGCCTTGCACGCCATTTTAGCCGGTGACACTTGGTTTCCGGCCGGTGTTAGCCTAACCGCGGCACCTGCGGATAACATTGCCGAACGCCTTGCCAGCCTTACGCCTCAGCAGTTTAAGGTGCTGGCTATGTTGTCTGAAGGCAAATTAAACAAGCAAATTGCCTTTGAACTCAGCGTCTCCGAAGCCACCGTTAAGGCCCACGTTACCGCCATTTTTCGCAAACTCAATGTAAAAAACCGCACCCAAGCGGTGATCGCCATGTCGCAGATTAATGAATAGTGATGTGTCAGGTATAAGAACATATCTCGCCTACCCATTGAGGCTCACGCCTCATCACTTTCCTCACAGTCTTAAACCAAATGCTGCAACAAAGCCCTTAGCTTCATGGGTTTTACGGGTTTACTTAAATAGCTTAAATTCAATTGCTGCAATTGCGCCTGCAGCTCGGGCTGGCGGTCGGCGCTGATGATCACAGTCGGCACCTGCCCATATGCTTGATGCAAATGAGCCACCACCTCGACGCCAATTTCACCGGCGTCCAAGTGATAATCCGACAGTATCACTTCCGGAAAAAAGCCGTCTGCATAATGTAGTTCGGCCTCCGCCGCGTTAAGGGCTAACCGTACCTCGCATCCCCAACGGCCGAGCAGGCTGCCCATGGCAGTTAAAATATCCGCCTCATTATCAATACCCAGAACCTTTAAGCCGACTAATTGGCTAGTAGAAACGCTACCAATCTCGGTGGGCAAAGCAGCAGACTTACCACGCCCCGCCACAGATCGCGGTACCGTCACGCTAAACACAGAGCCTTTACCCTCAATGGAGCGCACCGCCAAACTGTGGCCCAGCATCACGGCCAAACCTTGCGCTATCGCCAATCCTAATCCTAAACCTTGTTGATGTTGGCGTTGGCCGTGCTCTAGGCGCCTAAATTCATCAAAGATGGCACCTTGTTTATCGGCGGCAATACCGGGACCGTTATCCCAGACCTCTAAGCACAAGCTGTCGCCTCTATGCCGAGCGCCCAGCAACATCCGACCGCCCGGATTATAACGCAGCGCATTGGTGAGAAAGTTTTGTAAGATACGGCGCAATAATCGTGCATCACTGTGCACGCCTAAGTGACTGTTTATGACACTCAGGCGCCCACCATCTTGCTCCACTAGCACACCAAATTCGGCCTTTAGGGTGTCAAATAGTTCAGCCAACGCAAAGTCGGAGGGCTTAGCGGTAAGCGTGCCTGACTCGAGACGCGACATATCCAGTAAGTCGCCAATTAAGTCTTCTGCTGCCACCAAGGATCTATCGATATGTCCGGCGAGGCGACGACTTTCATCATCATGAGAGGTTTCTAGCCAGGAAGAAGCAAACAGCTTAGCAGCATTGAGCGGTTGCATTAGGTCATGGCTTACTGCCGCTAAGAAGCGGCTCTTGGAGGCACTGAGTTTTTCCGCTTCAAAGGTAGCCGCCAGCAATTGCTGGTTCACCGTCGAAAGCTCATGGGTGCGCTCGACCACCATGGCCTCTAACTGCAGGTTAGTGTCTTTCAGCAATTGCTCCGCTTGGCGAAAGGTGGTGATGTCATTAAAGGTCATCACGAAGCCACCGCCCGGCATGGGATTGCCTTGCACCTCAATCACCCGACCATCGGCTCGAGTACGCGATGAAATATGTGGCGATCCCGCTCTCATATAGCGCAACCTGCGCTCCACCTGCTGTGTGACGTCACCTGGACCACACAGGCCCCGTTCGGCGTTGTAACGAATAATATCGGCAATGGGCCGCCCTACTTGGAGAAGCCCCATAGGGTAGCCAAACAGCTCTATATAGCGCCGGTTCCAGGCCACCAGATTAAGCTCTTTATCGACCACAGAAATGCCTTGGCCTATGTGTTCAATCGCGCCTTGTAATAGGCCACGATTAAAACGAAACACATCGCCAGCTTCATCCACTATGGTCGCCAGCTCATCCAGCTCCATGGAGCAGCCTTGTAAGGCAGAGGCCAATACTAGGCGCGCGGATGAAGCACCGAAGACACCGGCCAACACCCGCTCGGTGTGGCGAATAAGGCTAGCGGGCGCTTGCATACTGCCATCCAGCGTTCCGTGCTCGCCGGCGTAGCGAGAAAAAGCGCGGCTCACGCGAGCCGCGCCCACAAAGCGCGAGGCCAACTGCTCCAGATCTTGTACCGACACCTTGGCGCGATACACGCCACCGTCATCTTTATGTTGACGCCCCACGAAGGCCGCCGCTTGTAAGCGCTCGCTCACCGTGGACATCGACCACCAAGAGCCTAATAGGTAGGCCATTAAGTTAAACACTAGGCTTAATAAAATGCCCCAGGTAACCGGACTCATGCCGGCCACTGCGCCCCATTGCGGCGGCGTTAACAGCCAGAGTAAGATGTTGCTGTCGGCATCACCGGCAAAAAAACCGCTTTCGGCCATCAAGTTTAACAGCCACATCAACATACCGAGACTTAAGCCCCAATAAGCGCCACGTCGATTGCCGCCACGCCAAAATAAACCCAGTACCAAGGCCGGAATAAACTGGGCGATAGCGGCAAAGCTCAAATAACCAATGCGCGATAGGCTGTCGACGTCGCCCAACCATAAGAACACCAGCCAGGCGGTGATCATGATTACCACTATGGTGGCGCGTCGCACCTTGAGCAACAGCTGTCCCACGTCATTAAAATCGGCCCCCTTCACTTGGCGGCGGCGCAAGATCAACGGCAGCACCAGATCATTACTCACCATGATGGCCAGCGCGATAATGGAAATAATCATCATGCCGGTGGCCGCCGAAGCACCACCAATAAAGGCCAACACCGCCAAACCCGGCTGCCCTTGTGCCAGCGGTAGGCTAATGACATAAGTGTCGGGTGAAGCATCTGCCGGCAACCATTGCTGACCGGCTAGCGCCAGTGGCAACACAAAGAGTGCCATTAACAATAAATACATGGGAAATAAGCGCCGTGCCCAGTGCAAGTCTGCCGAGCCATGGCTTTCTACCACAGTCACATGAAACTGGCGCGGCAGACAGACAACAGCACTCATAGACAAGAGCGTATACACGGCCATGTCGAGCAAATTTGCACCGCTCACTTGAGTAAAGCTGCTGATCACCTGTTCGGTGATCATGACCCGCTCTTGATTGGGATAAGCCACAATCAGCCACAGTGCGAAGCCACCTACCACAATAAAGGCCACTAATTTGACCACGGACTCCACGGCAATCGCCACCATAACGCCGCGCTGGTGCTCGGTGGCATCAATATGGCGGGTGCCAAACAGCAAGATAAAGACGCTAAATAATACGGTGACCATAAACGCCACTTGGCTGGCATTTTGGCCATGATTGCCTACTACATCCGGTGCCACTAAATGTAGCCCCATGACGATGGCTTTGAGTTGTAAGGCGATATAAGGCAAGACGCCAACAATGGCGATCAAAGTCACGTACACGCCTAAGCGTTGCGACTTGCCGTAGCGGGCGGCAATAAAATCCGCAATTGAGGTAATATGCTCACGCTTGGCCACGTCAATCAGGCGCGCCAAAAAAGGCCCCGCCAAGGTGAACATTAAGATGGGGCCAAGATAAATAGAAAAATAAGACCAGTTATCTGTGGTGGCTTGGCCGACTGTGCCAAAAAAGCTCCACGACGAGCAATACACCGCCAGCGATAAGCTATAAAGCAAAGGCCGCAGTCGACCGCCCTCATGGCCAACCTTTGTCTTATCACCCAGCCAAGCGCACAAAAACAACACGGCTAAATAGGCCAATGCGATATTAATGACGGTCCAACCCTGCATCTAAGTTCCTTTATGAAGACTGAGGCATGAAATATACGCTTTACGTATCGCCTACCGCGTACTACGTAAAGCTTGGCGCTGGCGTTAATGGTTTGCGTAATACCCAGAATACCGGCAGCACCAGTGCGGCCATCAGCCAAAATACTCGCCCTGCCCAAACAGGATACAAGTAACCCGACAACGCCAACAAGAGCGCCACCATTAAGCCCATGGCCAAGGCGGCATAGAGGGCCTGTGCGCCCGCTGCAGCATGGGGCGCTAAATCGCGACTAATGTAGCGAATCGCGCCTAAGTGACTGAAACAAAAGCTGCCCGCATGCAACAGTTGCGCGGCTATTAACCACCCCAACTCGGTAGTTGTGCCTAAAATGCCCCATCTTACCAGCGCGCATCCGGCCCCAAGTAATAATAAATACCGCGCACTCAAGTGGGAAAACCAGCGCTTATTGCAGGCCAAAACGAGGATCTCCGCTAATACCCCTAAGCCCCATAAGTAGCCCACTGTGCTGGTGGCATAGCCTTGTTGCTGCCAATAAAGCGCGCTAAAGCCATAGTAAAAAGCATGGCTGCCTTGTAATAATGCCACTATTAATAAAAAACTTGGCATGCCGGCTCTACGCCACACTGTGCTAAGCCCCTCGCCTTTTGGCTCATCAGCGCCCGACATCGGCTTAGGGCTCACCGGTACTAGGCTCATCAGACTCAAACCCAACAAGCCCAGCAGCCATAAATGCAAGATCCAGTCTACTCCGTAGTGGGCGCTCACTTGGCCCACCAAGATATTAGCCACAATAAAGGCCAAAGATCCCCACAGCCGCGCGCGGCCGTAATCCAAACGCACCTGTACTATATAGCGACTGGCTAAGGTGTCGTTGAGCGGGATCAGAGCTGGATAGAAAAAATTCAATAGCAGCATCAACAGCCAAAGGTAAAGCCCAGAGTCTGCCCAGTAAAAAGCCAGTCCGCTGAATAAACTGATGCAAGCTAATATACGCAGCGCCGGCTGCAAATGCAGGGCTGAGCGTACTTGGCTCATCACCCATAAGTTGCCGACGGTGCGCGCCAGCATGCTGGCGCCAAGCAAAAGGCCAATGTGGTGGGCAGAGACACCAGCACCGTCTAACCACAGCGACCAATAAGGCAGATAAATACCGTAGCTAAAATAAAACAGCCCAAACACACCCGCTAGCCAAGTGGCCGGTGAGCAAGCGTTCAGTGCCCAAGCACGGCTACGGCTACGCATATTCATGTTTTCACCTTCATCACGCGCACCACCTTATAATAACGCAATGGAATGGCATTCCCCTTTACCGCCATGGGCTTATTGGCTCAGCTCATTAACTAACGCTTATTAACTAATGCTCATTAACTAACGTTCAATAACTACGAGGTATTATGCGCCCTTTATTATGCCGGTTTAGTTTGGCACTGTTCAGCCTATTGCTGATGGGCTGCCAAGTGACCTCATTATCACAAAGCTCTGTGTCAACTTTGAGTCTCAACACGCTTTATGATTATCAACTCATGGACGCTGAACAGCAGCCACTCACCCCCGTCCAAGCGGCGGTACAACTAGCCGACTTTGATGTGGTGATGGTGGGAGAATTGCACGGTCATCAGGGAATACACCGTTTTCAGGCGGATTTATTCGCCGCTTTACTGCAACAACCCCGCCCTTGGGCCTTAGCCATGGAGCAATTTAGTCGCGACCATCAAGCAGAGATAAACCGTTATTTAGCCGGCGAGTTGGGTGAAGACGTATTCGTTAAACAAGCCAATGCCTGGCCCAGCTATAAAAGCGACTATCGAGCCCTGCTAATGTTGGCAAAAGAGGCTCACGCATCGGTCATCGCCGCCAATGCCCCGCGCCACATAGTGCGCTGCATCGCTAAGTTTGGGCCTGAGTATTTACAGCGCTTACCGGCGCACGAACGGCGTTGGGTCGCCAAGCAGTTAACGCTTGCTTTTGATGCCTACAAGGCGCTATTTATGGCCAATCGTCATCATGGACAAGCGCCGAGCGAGGCGCAATTTGCCGCCCAAACCAGCTGGGACGACACCATGGCCGAAAGCATCAATGACTATCTCACTTTGCATCCCAACCACAGCGTTATGCTCACGCTGGGCCGTTTTCATATCAAAGAGGGATTGGGCACAGTGCAGCGCCTGCAAGCGCGCAACCCAAAGCTTAAAATAGCGCTCATTTATCCAGTGACGGCAGATGAAGCTGAGATTGAGCCCCAAGCACAGAGCTGGATGTTAAAGGTGGCCGCCCTGCCGCCCGCGCGCCTTACCGGCGAGCCGTTGCCGGCCTTTAATTTAGGCGAGCCAGAATGTGAGTAAGTGCGGCTCATGGGCTAAAATCTTCGCTTATTCGGCAATTAAACAAATATTACGCCCGCGTGCCTTAGCCTGATATAAGGCCTTGTCGGCACGGCGGATCAGGTGATCATAATCAGGATGGCCATCGAAGCTGGCCACGCCGCCGCTCATGGTCACCTGCACGGTTTTTTGGCCCGCCAGCTGCAAAGGATTGTTGAGGACTTTAAGACGGATATTTTCGGCGATGGCCAGCGCTTTTTCCGCCCCGACTTCCACCAACACCACCAGTAATTCTTCCCCGCCGTAGCGAAACACAAAATCACTGCTGCGCACCGAGCTGGCGATCAAATTGGCGATCTGCTGTAACACCAGATCTCCACCCTCGTGGCCGTGGTTATCATTCACCGCCTTAAAGTGGTCGATATCAAATAACACCACGGAAAACATACCAGCACCGTGCTTAGCCAGCTGTACCTCTCGGTTCATCACGGCCGGCAAGAAGCGGCGGTCCAACAGGCGAGTCAAGGTGTCGCGACCTTGCTCTAACTCTATGTAGCGATCAAACATTGTGGTCATAAAGTAGATAATGGCTTTCACTTCTTGCTGCAACTTGGCCATTTTCTCGACCAATAGCTCACTCTGGCCGTGCATGCTCGGCAGCAGCTCGGTATCGATATGCAGCAACACCTGCTCTATCTGATTAACTTCTGCGGCGCCATCAAAGACAGTGCTCGCCTGATGATGAAACCAAAGCCCAAACTCGCTGCGACTTAAGCCTTTTAACACCGACTCGCCACTGTGCAGCGCAAACATCAGCTCGTGGCTCCAATCGAGCACAGCTGCGCGCTGGCGCTCACGCTCGACCGCCAGGTTCAGGCTTAAGGTGTGCAGACGATAAGCCTCGGCGGCACGACTCTTGTGATCCGCATTGGTCACATAAGCTAAACTCATCAGCTCGATGGACACGTCCATCACCTCTTGTACATATAAGCTGGCATGCAACCACTCTGCGGGCGTCTGCCAGATTTGCGTGATGTATTGCAGCAGGCGCTGCTTATGCAGCCGCGCCCCAGCAGACACTAAATTGATCGGCAGATTAATTCTGGCATGCACCTTGCCTACTTCAAATTGGCGCTCCACGGCCGCCGGGATAGCGTCCACCGTTTGCAAACCGAACACCTGCTCTAACCAGCGCACCATAGAAGCATGCAATCGTTGGTGCACCAGCTCGTGGGCCAAAAACTCCTGCGCCTCGGTTTGCTGCATCATCTGGACATAAAAATCTTCTGCCAGCTCATGGCTATGCGCTAATACCAGTTCGCGTACTCGAGCACGCATGGCTTCATCATAAGTAGATAAAATAAGGTGCCACTGACGCTGGCCGTAATTGAGGGGGTCTATCATAACGAGGCTACTATTAACGCGATAAAAATGAGTCCGCATTGTAAAGAGTTTTGCATTGTCTATATATGGTTTTACTTGGTTTTTAGTCACAGTTGATAGTGACTGCTAGTTTTTTATCGCAGATCGGGCCTATTTTCTGGTTAGACAATGGATGCGTCAGAGTCGATATAACGTCCGTGGCAGTGAACGAGTGACGTGGATTTTTTCCACGCCACTGGCGCTGTCATTTATAGTTTTGCAACCGAGACCTCGGTTGATTTAACGAAGGCGATGACCTCACTGCCTACCGCCAGTTCTAGATCTTTTACTGAACGAGTGGTGATGACTGAAGTAACGATACCGGCAGGAGTTTGTACGTCGATTTCAGAAACTACGTCCCCCAAAATAATTTCTTTTATAAAGCCTCTGAACTGGTTACGTACGTTGATAGCTTTAATGGTCATGGTGTAACTCCTTTTTCAGGCATGTAATTGGACATCGCGTAAATACGGGTCACTTACAGCGCCCAGCTAAGCTGTGTTGGTAAAAGTGGAATAGGTTCTGGTTTTGTTGGTTGGGCTGCTATTTCAGGTATGGCTAACACACGATTCAGCACCCTTTCCTCAACGGCTGCTAGCGCACCTAATGTACGTTGGCGAGGACGAATTACGTCTACATTGAGGTCCAAACCTATTTTACCGTCTTCGATCAGGATCACCCGGTCAGCCATCGCTACAGCTTCACTCACATCATGAGTAACCAGTAAGACGGTGAAACCATGTTGGCGCCACAAATCCTCTATTAATCGCTGCATTTCGATGCGGGTTAACGCGTCCAATGCACCCAGTGGCTCATCTAGTAATAACAAACGAGGCTGGTGGATCAGTGCGCGAGCCAGTGCCACACGCTGCTTTTGCCCGCCTGACAAGTTGGCTGGCCACTCGTTGGCACGATCAGCTAGGCCAACCGCATCTAGGGCTGCCAAAGCTCGCGGATACCAGTGACCAGAAAGACCAAGGCACACATTGTCGATCACCCGTTTCCAAGGCAACAAACGCGAGTCCTGAAACATAAGACGAATATCTTTACTGGATGCAGAGAGTGGATTGTCTTCGACCAACAGCTCGCCTTTACTGGGCATATCGAGGCCTGCTAATAAGCGCAATAATGTGCTCTTACCGCAACCGCTGCGACCAACCACACCGACGAATTGTCCCGCGGGTATGCTCAACTGAATATCTTTGAGCACTTCGCGTTCACCAAATACTTTATGGATAGCGTTTATGGTTAACGCCATTCCCCTACTCGCGTCTTCAGGTTTAAATGCAGGTAAGGCTGTCATTGTCCGTCTCCCTTTGTTTGATAGGCAGGATGCCAGCGCAACCACACGCGCTCTAAGCTACGAGCGGCGACATCCGCTAACTTGCCGAGCAAGGCATAAAGCAAGATGGCCACAACGACTACATCTAACTGCAGGAACTCGCGCGCATTCATAGCTAAATAACCAATGCCTGCGTTTGATGAAATAGTTTCGGCAACAATTAACGTCAGCCACATAAAGCCCAAAGCAAAGCGCACGCCGACCAGAATCGAGGGTAAAGCGCTAGGTAAGATCACCTGCCAGAACAGACTAAAACCAGAAAGGCCATAGCTGCGCGCCATTTCTACTAGGGCCTGATCAACGCTGCGTATGCCGTGATAAGTGTTTATGTAAATCGGGAACAGGGTTCCTAATGCAACTAAAAAGATCTTCGCGCTCTCGTCAATACCGAACCACAGTATCACCAGCGGCAGCAGCGCCAAATGCGGCACATTGCGTATCATCTGCACTGAACTGTCGAGTAGACGCTCGCCCCATTTGGATAGCCCAGTAATAAAACCCAGTACTAGACCTATGCTGCCACCGATAGCGAAGCCTATGCCTGCACGCCAGCTACTGATTGCTAGATGAGTCCAGATTTCGCCACTTTTCAGCAGTAACCAACTCGCATCCAGTACAGCACTGGGAGCAGGCAGAATACGCGTTGACAGTAATCCAGTTATAACGGCGATCTGCCAGAGCGCGAGTAACGCCAAGGGCAGAGCCCAAGGTGACAGGCGTATAGCCAAATTGTGTAGTTTTGTGCTCATTGCATATCTCGCTAATATTTACATAGCAATGACCTGTAATCTTAATAACGTTAAGGTCATTGCTAATGTCACGCCAAAAGATGTAGCTTCAGCTGGCCGAAGCTGCTTTGGGCAAAATATCATTGGCGACCATCTCTCCAAATGGGCTTACATAATTGCTGCCTGTTAACTCTTGCGGACGGTGTACGTCTAAGTGCGGAAACAGCAGTTCGGCGACTCGATACGACTCTTCGAGGTGCGGGTAACCAGAAAAAATAAAGGTATCTATACCCAGTGCCGCATATTCCTTGACTCGTGCCGCTACAGTTGGGCCATCACCAACTAACGCCGTACCGGCTCCCCCTCTTACTAAGCCCACTCCAGCCCAGAGATTGGGGCTTACTTCTAGGTTATCTTTGCTGCCGCCATGCAGTGCGGCCATACGTTGTTGCCCCACTGAGTCGAAACGCGCAAGTGAAGCCTGAGCCAAAGCGATGGTGTCATCATCCACATGGCTGATCAGCTTGTCAGCGGCCGCCCACGCTTCAGCGTTAGTTTCGCGAACGATCACATGCAGACGAATACCAAAGCGGACTTCACGGTTGTGAGCGGCGGCTTTTTTACGAACTTCGGCAATTTTTTCCGCTACTGCAGCAGGCGGTTCACCCCACGTTAAATACAGCTCTACTTGTTCTGCGGCGAGATCTTGAGCCGCTGCAGAAGAGCCGCCAAAATACAAGGGCGGACGTGGCTGCTGGATCGGTGGATATAACAGTTTTGCCCCTTTGACCTGAATATGCTTGCCGTCATAATCCACCACTTCACCTTCCAGCACACGGCGCCATATATTGGTGAATTCGACTGATGCTTCATAGCGTTCGGCGTGTGACAGGTTTAAGCCATCACCCGCCAGTTCGTCAGGATCTCCACCCGTCACCAAATTGAACAAGGCCCGGCCGTTGGATAAACGATCCAAGGTCGCAGCTTGGCGCGCAGCCACCGTCGGTGAAATAATGCCTGGGCGTAGCGCGACCAGAAATTTCAAGCGTTGAGTCACCGGGATCAGCGAGGCGGCAACGAGCAAAGAATCCTCGCATGAACGCCCAGTAGGGATCAGTACCCCTTCAAAACCAAGGCGATCTGCTGCTTGGGCTATCTGCTGCAAGTATCCGTGATCGACGGCGCGAGCACCTTCGGCAGTTCCTAGGTAATGGCCATCTCCGTGGGTTGGCAGGAACCAGAAAATATTTAAACTCATGGCCTTTCTCCTATAAATAAAATTAACGTCGTTTGCACACTGGCGTATGACGGAATTAACAGCTCGAGTGTTTGTTGCTCCGCCAGCCAAGTGAATGTTGTTACTTGACTGTGGCTAGTTGAGCTGGAGGCGCCCATATCACGCCTTTAATATCGAGCGTCTTAGGGATCAACTTAAGATCGGTGAACGTGTTAGCAATCTGCTGCTGTGCTGCGACCACATCAGGGGTGAGCAGCTGTGCACCGTATTGTTGTCGGGTCACAGCTTTGTTGGTGATCTCATGAGACAAACCTAGCAAAGGCGCAACCTGATGAGTGGTTTCATCTGGATTCTCTTGTACCCATTCGCCAACACCGTGGATCTCTTGGATCAGGGTGTTAATCACATCAGGGTTATTTTCGGCGTAGGGACGAGTCGCCAGGTAAAACTGATGATTGCTCACCAGCCCTTGGCCATCGCGGATGCTGCGTGCTTGCAGTTGTTCTTCTGCAGCCGCGAAGAAGGGATCCCATATAACCCATGCATCTACACTGCCGCGCTCAAAAGCGGCCCGAGCATCGGCAGGAGACAAATACACTGGCTGAATATCGCTGTATTTTAAACCCGCTTCTTCTAAGGCCCTCACTAACAAGTAGTGCACGTTGGAACCTTTGTTAAGAGCTACTTTTTTGCCTTTAAGATCCGTCACCGACTGTATCGGTGAATTTTGCGACACCAAAATAGCCTCACTGGTGGGTGCTGGCGGCTCATATGCCACATAGAGCAGATCCGCCCCCGCAGCCTGTGCAAACACTGGTGGTGTTTCTCCTGTAGTACCGAAGTCCACAGAGCCGACGTTCAGTCCTTCAAGCAGTTGTGGACCGCCAGGAAACTCGATCCATTTGATGTCGATGCCTTGGCCAGCTAAACGCTCTTCCAAGGTTCCTTTGGCTTTGAGCAACACCAAAGTACCGTATTTTTGATACCCAATACGCAGGGTTTCAGCTTGTGCTGGGGTAATAGCACCGAACGAAATGGCTGCTGCAAATAAGCCAATCAGGCTGCGACGCAACGTAATAGTACGCATACTGCTCTCCTTTATAATGAGGGATGACAACTCGCTAAATCTGGTATTAAGCGGCTCGGCGAGCCAACGCTTGCTGAAAATCTTGTAGGGCATCATCTAGACGCTGTTTTAAGGCCGGTGCTAACTGTGCTGGTATATCCTGCTCGCGGTAGGAAATCAGGCTGTCTTCAGCAAAGACTGCATGCAGAATTTCCTGAGCCTTGAGCGCAGCAAGTACTGGCTTAAGCGCGTAATCCACAACCAGCATATGTGCGCTACTGCCTCCCGTAGCCATGGGTAACACCACCTTGTTGCTCAGAGCCCGCTCGGGCAACATATCAAGTATGGTTTTAAGAGCCCCTGAAAATGAGGCCTTATAAACGGGGGTGGCCACAATGACTCCATCAGCACGACTGATCTGCTCTATTAATAGCTGTATGGCCGAGCTATTAAAATCGGCAAAAAGCAGCTCCTCGGCATTGAAATCTCGTACCTGATAACTAATGGCCTCAATACCGCGTTGCTGTAATTCTTGCTTCGCATGATCAAGCAAGATATTACTGCGCGACGTTAAGCTAGGACTGCCGCCCAATAAAACGATTAACATGTTGATTCCTTAACGGTGTGACTGCGGTAATTAATTCACTCAAAACGGAACAACTGAACTACCTTTAAAAATTGCTGTTTAATTATTTATTAATACATGAGTGACACACAATCATCTGCTCACCGCCTACCAGCTCTGAATAAAATTCGTAACCATCCATTATCAGCCTGAGCGTTTACCGCTGAAGTTAGTATTCACAAATATGTTTTTTGTTGGACTCACTCTTGAAAGTAACTATGCTTAGCTCTGATGTTTTTTAAAACCAAAAAATAAATATTTACATATATTTTAAAGTGCATAGGGAGAAAAACAAAACCAACCAACATTAATTTTCATTTAAAAAACCAGCAAACAGAAATACACCCGCATAACAAATACACATATTTAATTTAGATTGAAGTGCTCGTATTTATTCCCAGCCACGTTGCTCTAGTGGCATTAGAGATGAACTTCATCTTATTGCGCCCTGCATTAGTGGCTAATGCAGGGCGGATTATTTATTCACAGATAATTAAATTTTAATATATTCACGACAACACTGAGCATTGGTTGACTATCAGCAAATAACATGGAGTCCCGATTCATTATTAACAATTACCACTCTCAGCTAACAAACACCGACCACATTAAAATTAATGTTGAATTTTAAAAATTAAAAAGCCTGATTAGGAGAGCGCAAGCGCTTAATCTCTTTGTTTCAAGAGTTTTGGTTAGCACGAGATAAGATAACGGCCGTAGCATCCGTTATTAAAGCGGAACAAGGCAAAGAGGTTCAGCAAGCGTCGGGCACCACTGATCAATGGTGAAAGACCCAAAGCGATGCGAGACTATGAAATACTGTGGCATAGTGCAGTCAAACTAATCATTTAACCTTTATGGTACCTACTATTTGATTCGGTTTTTCAACACTAGATATCACAATCACCTAGGCGCTAAAACTAAGGACACAGCATGATTATCTGCGGCCATCGCGGTTTAGCCAACAAAGCACCCGAAAACACCTTATCCGGTTTAATAGCGGCCCACGCAGCAGGGTTAAGCTGGGTCGAGATTGATGTGCAACTCAGCCAAGACCAAGAAGTGGTGCTGTTTCATGATCAGCGTCTCGGCCGCTGCACCGATGGCAGTGGTGCCTTGCGCCAACACACTTGGGCCGAACTTCAGCAGTTAGATGCGGGTAGCTGGTTTAGCGAGCAGTTTAAGAATGAGCGTCTGCCCTTATTAAGCGAATACTTAACTAAAGCCTGCGAGCTCAACATTCAGGTCAATATCGAACTTAAACTCTATCCCAAGGACGATATACGGCAATTATGTGTGCAAGTGAGCCAAGTACTAGCGGCGTTATTTAGCCAAGGTAAGGTCGGCGCTAATCAATTGCTGTTCTCAAGCTTTGAGCCAGCCGCGCTTTGTCATCTGCAACAGCTTATACCAGAGGTGCCCCGAGCCTTGCTAGTAGAGCAGATACCGAAAGATTGGCAGGCACAACTGCAACAACTGGGCTGCGAGGCATTGCACTGCGCGCACACGGCATTAACGCCAGCGCGGGCGGCGGCCATTATCGAGGCCGGTTATCGCGTGAGCTGTTACACAGTTAATAAACAAAGCCGGGCCGACCAATTAGCCAGCCTTGGCGTGCACATGATTTTTAGTGATAAGCCTTTGAAAGTAGCGCTACCCTGCGAGCAACAAGGACCCAGCTAAATCGAAAGAACCGTAGCTATTTTTAGCTGATAGCTTACCGCTGAGGGCTTAGCGTTGAGTCAAAGCTTTAATTTATAGCCCTTTGCGCTTTTCTGGTATCATAACGCCAGTTTGCCTATCGGCAATGCCTCTCAGCCGTCCGCCAGGACCTTATTTGTTCGGAGTCTCATGTCTTTTGCTTCCCTTGGCCTAAACGCCCAGCTTGTACAAGCGATTAATGAATGTGGTTACACAGAACCAACCCCTATCCAAACCCAAGCCATTCCCTTAGTGCTTGCGGGCGGCGATTTACTGGCTGGTGCGCAAACTGGTACCGGTAAAACCGCAGGTTTTGGTCTGCCAATGCTGCAGCGTTTAAGTGAAACCCAAGCCAAGCCACTGGCCAATGGCCGTGCACCCGTGCGCGCCTTGATATTGACGCCCACTCGTGAGTTGGCAGCTCAGGTAGAAGAAAACATTCGTGCCTATGCCAAGTATTCAGGCTTAAGAACGCTGGCTATGTTTGGTGGCGTGAGCATCAATCCACAAATGAAGGCGCTGGGCGGCAAAATTGATATCGTCGTCGCCACTCCTGGCCGTTTGCTGGATCACGTGTCACAGCGCTCCATCGACTTATCTCGGGTCGAGATGTTGGTGTTAGACGAAGCAGATCGCATGTTAGACATGGGCTTTATTCGCGATATTCAGCGCATCATTGCCAAGATGCCGCCTAAGCGTCAAAACCTGTTATTTTCTGCGACCTTTTCTAATGAAATCAAGAAATTGGCTGAAACGTTGCTCACTAATCCTGAGCATATCGAAGTCGCCACTCGCAACGCGACCGCCGACACTATCGCCCAGCGTTTTTATGGCGTGGACAAAAATCAAAAACGCGCCCTGCTTAGCTATTTAATTGGCCATCATAACTGGCGCCAAGTACTGGTATTTACCCGTACCAAACACGGCGCTAATCGCTTAGCCATGCAATTGGATAAAGACGGCTTGCCAGCCATGGCCATTCATGGTGACAAAAGCCAAGGTGCCCGTACTCGCGCCTTGAGCCAATTTAAAGAAGGCAAACTGCGCGTCTTGGTGGCCACCGATATCGCGGCTCGTGGTATCGACATCAGCGAATTGCCGCACGTGGTTAACTACGAGCTACCTCACGTGGCAGAAGACTATGTACACCGCATCGGTCGTACTGGGCGTGCCGGTGTTAAAGGCGAAGCCATCTCTTTGATTTGCTTTGAAGAAAAGCCGTTATTGAAAGCCATTGAAAAATTGATCAAGCAAACCGCCGAGCTGGAAATTTTGCCCGGTTACGAGCCACTGCCAGACAGCGAGCAGCCACCGATTGAAAAGCCCGCCCCTAATCGCGGTCGAGGTGGTGCAAGTGCCGGTAATAGCCGTGGCGGCCAAAACGCGGGTCGCGGTAATGCAGGCGGTCGTGGTAACTCAGGTAGCACCAACAAGGCGCCACGCAGTGCTAAGCCACCGCGTCGTCACGATAACGGCTAATCAGGTTAGCTATTCGTTATCCTAAATCATCAACCCCAGCATACGCTGGGGTTTTTTTGGACTTTTATTGGGAGAAACTGAAAGATATTCATGATTTAGCGGGTTTATTAAGCAGTCGTGAGCAGGTTAGTTATACTCGAAGCTCACGATAGTGCTTAGTACCTCAGCACTTGGATGAATGTACTGGGATAAATACATTAGGATAAATCGTTTGTTAAGCCTCACTCTGAATCAATGACCATTGTCTGGAGGAAGTATGAATATGCTAGCAATACGCACCGGTAAAACCCTGACCACCCTAGCTCTGGTATTAAGCGCAGGCGTTGCCTTCGCCGCAACCAATGAAGCAAAAAAAGACATAGTAGATACCGCCGTAGATGCGGGTAATTTTACGACCCTAGTGACTGCGGTGAAAGCTGCCGACTTGGTAGATACCCTAAAAGGACCCGGCCCATTTACCGTGTTTGCGCCCACCGATGAGGCTTTCGCCAAATTGCCTGCGGGTACGGTTGAAGATCTGCTTAAGCCTGAGAATAAAGACAAGCTGAAAAGAATCCTGACCTATCATGTGGTGTCGGGTGACATTATGGCGGCCGATGCCATGAAATTAGACAAGGCCACTACGGTTGAAGGTAGTGATTTCACCATCAAAACCGTGGGTGACAAAGTCATGATCAATGACGCCACCGTAGTACAAGCCGATATCGATACCAGTAATGGGGTAATTCACGCCATCGACACTGTACTGATGCCTAAATAAGGTCACCTTGTAGGTCGATATTATTGGTCGGGACTGTTTCTAATCGCGTCATATCTAACAACCTCAAGTCTAGCCGTCTCAAGTGAGGCGGCTTTTTAGTCCCTGTCTCGGCTTAACGGTGCCGGCTATTCAAGCCATGCACAATGCCGCCCACCAGCAAGCCCCAAAAGGCGCTGCCGATACCAAACAAAGCCACGCCGGAGGCGGTGATCATAAAGGTCAGCAAAGCGGCATCGCGCTCGAGCTCATTACTTAAGGCCACACTTAAGCTATTGCCAATAGTTCCCAGCAAAGCCAAACCGGCAATGGCCATCACCAATTCCCTCGGCAAGACGGCAAACAGGCCCACAACAGTGGCGCCAAATAAGCCCATTAACAGATAAAAGACCCCAGCCCATACGGCGGCCTTGTAACGCTCGGCGGGATCCGCATCCACTTCTTTGCCCATACACACGGCGGCACTGATGGCCGCCAAATTAAAGGCAAAGCCGCCAAAGGGTGCCAACAATACACCAGTCACGCCGGTCCAACTGATCAAGGGTGACGCCTTCACCTGATAATCGTGGGCGCGTAGCACGGCAATACCGGGCACATTTTGTGAAGCCATGGTCACCACAAATAGCGGGATGCCGATACCAATTAGGCTTGCGAGCGAAAAGCTGGGCGGCATCAATACGGGCCACGCCAGCTGCCAAGCAAACTGTTCGAAGTGCAGCAAGCCTAAGCTGGCCGCCACTGCCACTCCCACACATAAACTTAAGGGGATCACATAACGCGGCAAACGTCGGCGTAGCGCCAGATAAGTGAAGAGCATAGCGCCCACCAGCCAAGGCTGCGTCTGTGCCGATGCAAATAAATCCAAGCCAAAGGTAAGCAGCACGCCGCCCAACATGGCCGCCGCTAAACTGGCAGGCACTAATTGCATAATGCGGTCAAACCAACCGGTTACACCGCACAGCAAGATAAGGCTCGAGCTGAATAAAAATACCCCAATAGCCTCACTCATGGACACGCCTGCCAAAGCCGTGACTAATAAGGCGGCCCCAGGCGTGGACCAAGCCGTTAAAATAGGTTGGCGATAGCGCAGCGAAAAACCAATGCAAGTGGCGCCCATACCTAATCCTAAGGCCCACATCCAAGAATTCATCTCGGGCACACTGGCGCCTGCCGCAGCGGCGGCTTGAAAGATAATGGCCGCCGAGCTGGTATAGCCCACCAGCACCGCAATAAAACCGGCGGACACATGAGCAAAATGAAAAGGCAAGCGCATGGGGGGTCCTTGGAGGCAGCAGTAAGCCGTGAGCTAGAAGCTCTTTGTTAAAGCGTGCTATTAAAGCTCTGTGTTAAATAATGCCGTCTTTTTACGGACGGCGTAAACGTAAAGCGCTCGAAGGGCGATTATTGATCTTTACTAAGCAACTCGGCGCACAAGCGCACGAAATCTGAAGAGGTGACTATGCCGGTAAGCCGATGCTCAGCATCCACTATGGTGAGACAACCGTGTTTGTTCTTCAGAAAAAACGCCACCACCTCAGTTAAAGGCGCATGCTCATCTACCGACTCAAAGTCGGGGTCGATAATTTCCACCACTCGGCACTGGCGCTCACGACGCTCTAATGCACTCACACCGTAGTCAGATAATAAGCTCATGATGGTGGAAATCATGCGCTTTTGCGTGAGGACGCCCATCAACTTGCCGGTGAGCGGATCAACCACGGGAATATGGCGAATGCTTTTCTCACGCATCATATCGTGGGCATCTTTTAAGGTTGCCGTTTGATCGAGCGTGAGCACATCACGGGTCATAATATCGCCAACAGAAATTGCAGCCATATGTCGTCATCCTTGTATAAATATTGTTCCAGCCATTAATGCTGGCCTAGTGCTTTAGTATACGAATTTATAAGTGTGTGCCGCGGATAAAATTATCTTTCACATTATTACGGCCATGATAATGACAGCTCTTATGTTGTGTCACAGAGTACATCAGCTTGCAAATACAAACCCGAAAAGCCCGTTATGGCGCACAATAACGGGCTTTTTAGATGGTTTTTTCAACGACTTTTAAGTAGAGACTAAGCGGTTTAGCAGCCTTAGTTGGCTCACGCCCGCCCTTCTACTAACAGCCAGCAGCGCCCTGCGCGAGGCCAAGCCTAGCGATACAGGCATGCTTGGCAGACTAACCTTCAAAACATCAAATACAATTCATTATCATTAAGAATACCGATAGACATAACACTGAAAATCAGTATTCTATAGCGCAGTTCCGCATCAGTCTGCTTGCTATTTTGAGGTAATTTTGAGCTTAAAACGCTACTCCATCTTTGCTTTAGCTTCATTGCTAGTGCATGCCTTGCTGGTGCAGGCCATCGAGCCAGATGAGATGACGATCGCTATGGCTCCGGCCAACTCTGGCCCCATTAGTGTGCAGATGTTACCTATGGTCACCAAAACACCCCCTGTGGTTGAGCCTGAGCCCACACCAGAGCCCAAGCCAATCCCTAAACCTGAGCCTAAACCCACGCCTAAGCCTGTACCAAAACCCGAGCCTAAACCTGTACCTAAGCCGGTACCAAAACCCGTTCCTAAGCCTGTGCCGAAGCCCGAGCCCAAACCAACACCTAAGCCGGCGCCACAGCATGAGCCTGCACCGGTCACACCCGCGCCCATGCCTGAGCCCAAAGCTAAGGTAGCGCCCACGCCGCAGCCAACCGTCGCTAAAGACAGTACGCCTAAGCGTATTGAAACGCCGAGCTTTAAAACTAAGCCTGCCCCCATTGCTTACCCCACACAAGCAAGGCGTCGTGGCCAAGAAGGCACAGTGCTGATCGAGGTGTGGTTAGATGAGCAAGGCAGACAAACTAAGCGTGTGTTAGCAAAATCTTCTGGGGTCAGTGCGCTCGATAATGCTGCCCTCAAAGCCATAGTGAAATGGCGCTTTTCACCCTATGTCGAAAGCGGCCGCGCCATCGCACATCGTGTTCATATTCCCGTTCGTTTTAAATTGGATTAAATCATGTCACTTCTAACTCAAATACATCAACAACTGGGCCTGATGAGCTGGCCATTAATTCTGTGCTCAGTAATCACACTCGCACTCTGGCTAGAAAGAATTGTAGCCCTGCTGTGGGTTAGCCTCAGCGGCGAACAAGCGAAAAGAAAACTACAGCAAACCGGCCGCAGCTACGCCACCGTTAAAGATGCTCACTCAAAATCGCTGATCTTAAGAGGCTGTAGCTTACTGGTTGAGCATCAAAGTTGTGACAAAGCCACCCGTGAAGACTTAGCTGGCCTATGGCTGCAACAACAAAGACGTAAACTGCACTCGGGCTTGCGGGTGTTAACCTTAGTAGGCGTGATCAGCCCCTTATTGGGTTTGCTCGGCACCGTATTAGGCTTAATTGAAATGTTTAAAAGCATCGGCTTAAGCTCAGATCCGGTGACACCCGCGCTGCTGGCCGACGGCCTTGGTTTGGCCATGAGCACCACGGCGGCAGGCTTACTGATCGCCCTGCCGGCCATCGCCGGTGCCCAATTGTTTGGCCTGTGGGCAGATCGCTTACTCGATAAGCTGACCGACGAACTAAATCAGTGCAACTTGCAGCTGGAAGGGGTGCAGTTAGGAGCCCGCTCATGATTGGCAGCCCTAAAAGTCAAGACAGCTGGCGTACGCTAACACCAGACATCACGCCATTACTGGATATTATTTTTATTGTGTTGGTGTTCTTGTTGCTGACCGCCAATATCCCACTGCAGTCACTGGAAGTGGACTTACCGAAGACCGACAGCGCGGCACTGAGCTCAATCTCAGATAAAAAATCCATGACCATAAATATGCTGGCAGGCACGCCTGCTTGGGCCTTAGAAGGCGAGCAGTATGACGACTGGGAACAGTTTAAGCCGGCCTTAATCGCACAAGTAGCCGCGTTAAAGGAGACAGATTTAATTTTGGCCTCTGACAAAGACGTCACAGTGGACAGCATGCTTAAACTGTTGGCGTTCTTACAAGAGCAGGAAATCACCGCGACCCAAATACTGATGGAAGATGAGTAACAACGAGCAGAGCGTTAATCCCAAACGAGGGATTTCACGTTCGGCTTACTCCATTAAGCTGGCCGCCAGGCCAGCTTAATCGCCCTAATCCCCATCCGACAACCCGCCTGACAACGCTAGCAACAAGCTGTAATGACGAAAGTGTTATCTAGGCTATTTTTCACTTTGTTCTGTTATCTATTCCGCATAATTTCCCCTCATTACCCTTTAATTGTGAACTGACTCGCAGTTAAAACCCAAATCAATTAACAAATTATTAACCTTTAAGTAATCTCAGCTCTGTTATCAATGCACACAAAAAATGCATAAAACGTAGACACGCCGAGACGAATGAAGGACAAAATTATGTACAAATTTGGTAGTACTCTGCTGATCGCAGCCGGTTTAACGTTAGCGCCGCTGGCGCAAGCTCTAGCCGCTGACCGCCCTGATATCGCCGTATTGATCCCCGGCAAACATAATGACAACGGCTTTATGCAAGCGGCCTACCGCGGTTATGAGAAAATTAAGGCCGAGCTGGATGTCAATGCCAGCTATGTATCCGACATTTCCGCCACTTCAGATCCCGTATTGCTGACCGAGGCGATGCGTAAGTTGGCTCAAAAGGGGCCTGACATGATCATCGCCCACGGCGGCCAATGTAATGGTCCGGCTCAGACGGTGAGCAACGAGTTTCCCGAGATCAAATTTGTGGTTATTCAGGGCCATGTGCAGGGACCCAACTTATCCAGCTACATGGTCCGCCAAGAAGACTCTGCTTGGCTGGCGGGCGCCTTGGCTGGCCTAACGACTCAATCCAACGTGGTCGGTCATATTTCTGGTGCTTGGCCCACGCCTGGGCTGATGGGCCGAGCCGCCTTCTATGACGGCCTTAAGTATGTAAATCCTGACGCGAAATTCTTAACTTGGTTCACCGGTGATCTGGATAACACCGCCATTAACGGTGAGGCTGCCGCCGCTGAAATCGCTAACGGCGCCGACGTCATCTACACCATGCTGAATGCGGGTCGCCAAGGTGTGATCGAAGAAATAACATCACACGACGGCAAGGTGCGTCATATAGGTAACGTATCTGACTGGACCCAAGTCGACCCAAGTTTCGTTGGCTCGGCGGTGGCTGACGCCAGCGTGGCTATTCTCAACGCGGCTCGAGATCTCACTACTGACGAATGGCAGCCCAACCAAATCCAAGAAATAGGTCTGGGCAAGGGTGACGTGGTCAAACTCACCTTTGCTGACGATGTCTCACCGCAAGTAAAAGCACAGCTGGACGCATTAGCCGCCAAATTAATCAGTGGCGAAATCAGTATTTCCACCACCTACGATGGCCAAGAATTCAACCCCGCCAACGGCGAATTTGTGGATCAATCGTTTAAGGAAACCCTGACCACCCAGTCCTGATCTCGCCCGTATTCACTATTTTTGACGTTTTGCGCACCGCATACCGAGCTGGTCATTACTCTACCGACCAGCCTTCAAGATCCCCTTCTGAGATCATCCGCGCCAGAGCTCGCGCGGATAATTGCAATATAACCTCTCTCTCAAAGCTGGCTTTCCGCGCTCAGGCAAGTACCATATACGCCATCGCTTTTCGGTTGGCGGTCTGCAGCGCCAGCACAGGACAGTCAACTTGTTAACCTTCTGAATTATCAGGACATTATAGATATGGCTCAATTTGTTTATAGTATGAACCGCGTGGGCAAGGTAGTGCCGCCCAAGCGTCATATTCTGAAGAATATCTCGCTGTCATTTTTCCCGGGTGCCAAAATTGGTGTCTTGGGTTTAAACGGCTCCGGTAAGTCGACCTTACTGCGCATCATGGCCGGCATAGACACAGAAATTGAAGGCGAAGCGCGTCCTCAGCCTGGTATTAGAATTGGCTATTTGCCGCAAGAACCTAAGTTAAAGCCCGAGCAAACGGTGCGCGAAGCGATTGAAGAAGCGGTATCGGAAGTCGCCGGTGCGCTCAAAGAGCTGGATCAGGTATACACAGCCTACGCAGATCCCGATGCGGACTTTGATAAGCTGGCTAAGCGCCAAGGCGAGCTGGAAGCCATTATTCAAGCCGGCGATGGCCACAATTTGGACAACCAGTTAGAACGCGCCGCCGATGCGCTGCGTTTGCCACCCTGGGACGCCACCATAGATAAGTTGTCTGGTGGTGAGCGCCGTCGTGTGGCCATGTGTCAGCTGTTGCTCGAAAAGCCAGACATGCTGCTACTCGACGAACCCACTAACCACTTGGACGCAGAGTCCGTAGCTTGGTTAGAGCGCTTCTTGCACGACTACGAAGGCACAGTTGTGGCCATTACCCACGACCGTTACTTCCTCGACAACGTGGCCGGCTGGATCTTGGAGCTGGACCGCGGCGAAGGCATTCCGTGGGAAGGTAACTACTCTTCTTGGTTGGAGCAAAAAGACGAGCGTCTGTCACAAGAGCAATCCTCCGAAGCGGCCCGCCAAAAGTCCATTCAAAAAGAATTGGAGTGGGTTCGTCAAGGTGCCAAGGGTCGTCAGGCTAAGTCTAAGGCTCGTATGGCGCGCTTTGAAGAGCTGCAAAACCAAGACTTCCAAAAGCGTAACGAGACCAACGAGCTGTTTATTCCGCCAGGGCCGCGTTTAGGCGATCAGGTGATTGACGTTACCAATCTGTCCAAGAATTATGGCGATCGCGTCATCATAGATGACCTGTCATTTAGTGTACCTAAGGGCGCCATCGTCGGTATTATCGGCCCTAACGGTGCAGGTAAATCGACGCTTTTCCGCATGCTGACCGGCGCCGAGCAGCCAGATTCAGGCACCATCACCTTAGGTGAAACGGTACAGTTAGCCTCGGTGGATCAGTTCCGCGACCACATGGATGATAAGAAAACCGTGTGGGAAGAAGTGGCCGACGGCCAAGATATCTTACGTATCGGCACCCTAGAAGTTAACAGCCGCGCCTATCTTGGCCGCTTTAACTTTAAAGGTATCGACCAGCAAAAGCGCGTCGGTGAATTATCGGGCGGTGAGCGTGGCCGTTTGCATATGGCTAAGCTGCTGCAATCTGGCGGCAACGTGCTGTTACTGGATGAGCCAACCAACGACTTGGACATTGAAACCTTGCGCGCGCTGGAAAACGCCATTCTGGAATTCCCAGGCTGCGCCATGGTTATCTCCCACGACCGTTGGTTCTTAGACCGCATTGCCACTCATATCTTAGATTATAAGGACGAAGGCAAGGTAGAGTTCTTCGAAGGGAACTTCAGTGAATACGAAGACTGGAAGAAGAAAACCTACGGCGCCGAGTCAGTGCAGCCTAAGCGTATTAAATATAAAAAAGTGACTAAATAATATTTAGCTCGCTTATTTAACAAAAAACCCGCCGCGCGCGGGTTTTTTATTTTATAAAGATATAATTTGCTAACGACAAGGGCTGACTCGCTCTTAAGTTAAGCTTCTCACTCCTCTGAGCGCTGAGGATAAAACGAGTAGCGAAAATAAATAAGCGCGTTAAAAATAGCTGCTATTAACCCCAAAAACTAACACACCAAATTAACAATAAGAATAGGCATATATGTTTAAAAAATTAACCACTCTTTCTCTGGCAGTAGCTGCCTTGACGTGTGGCGGGCAGGTAATGGCCGCTCATTATGTGGGTGGCAACCTTGGTGCCGTTCAAGCAGATTTCGATAGCGTAGGCGATGCCGACTTAGTGACTGCCTACGGTCGCTTAGGCACCGAATTCTCTGAAAACTTCTCTGGTGAAGTACGTTTAGGTACGGGTATCGATGACGATACACTTAAGGGTGTAAAGGTAGAGCTGGAACATTTCTACGGTGCCTATGTACGCGGCGGCATACCTGTAGGTGATATCTTCTTCCCCTATGCTGTTGTGGGTTTAACTCGCGCAGAATTACAACTTAGCAACCGCTTTGCCTCAACGACAGAATCAGGTACCGATGTGTCCTTCGGCATAGGTACCGACATTCACTTAAATGCGAATACCGATATCAACCTTGAATATATGAACTACTACGATAAAAATGACGTATCCGTAGATGGTTTTGCCGTCGGTGTAACTTACCGCTTCTAATTAAGCACATTTAGTAAGCACTGACGTTAAAAACACCGCCTTTATCTCGCGTATAAAGGCGGTGTTTTTTATGCACTAAATTAATCTACGCACTAAACTTGGAAGGCTTTCATCAATATCAGGACGATACCTTAAGCAAGGAGCATAAAATGAACAAGACCTACACTTTGTTACTGCTACCGTTATTTACGATGGCGCTCACTCCTACCGTTTTTGCAGCCGTTACTACCACCAAGACACAAACTGAGCTTGATCAACATACAGCAGTCAGTCAGCAAAAAGCAGAGTTAGCGCTCGATAAGGCATACCTGCAATTAATGACCAGCTTAGAGGCGGAACAACATGCGCCACTGGAAAAAGCGCAGCAGGCGTGGCTCACCTTTAGAGACGCACAAGCCGAGTTTAGATCCACCACCTTCGCCGGCGGTTCAATACAACCACTGGTTTACAATGAAGCCTTAACCGAGCTCACGCAGCAAAGAACCCAGCAGCTGGACCGGCTGTTTCAAGAGCAAGTCGGTTACTGACATACCGCATACGCAGTGCCGTCAGTAGAATGAAGCTGCCTTAGGCTCGCCCCTTGTTAGCCATAATGCTATTCTTAGCGGCCCTTAAATGTATGAGCCCACTCGCACCATGGACACTTACGCAGCACAGGCCAAGTTTAAGGCCGCCGATACTTGGCATGGCTTCAAACAGTTGTTACCACTGTCTTTTTTCGTTGGCGCTTTTGGCCTTGCCTTTGGCTTAGCGGCGGCTCAAGCAGGCTTAAGTAACGGCGCCATCGCCTTGATGAGCGCCTTAGTGTTTGCCGGCACCTCGCAGTTTGCCGCGCTCGATATGTGGAGCATACAAGTGCCGTTGCTACCGCTGATGATCACCACCTTCGCCATTAATGCTCGCCATCTATTAATGGGCGCCACTTTGTATCCTTGGTTACGTTATTTACCACCCACCCAGCGCTACGGCCTTATGCTATTTGCCTCAGACGCCAATTGGGCCATGGCCATGCAGGGTTTTTATAAAGGCGAGCGCGCACTGGGCATCTTATTTGGCGGAGGCTTAGCCATTTGGTTGTGCTGGATGCTGGGCACTGGGATTGGTTTGTATTTTGGCAGCGCCATCGAAGACCCGTTTAGCATAGGGCTGGACATGGTGCTGGGTTGCTTCTTGCTGGCCATGACATTGGGTGGACGCAAAGACGGCCGCACGCTGATCATTTGGTTGGTCGCCGGCAGCTCGGCCATGCTGGCCTATTGGTGGCTACCGGCTAACAGCCACGTGGTGGTGGGGGCATTATCCGGCGGTCTATTAGGCGCGTTCTGGATGGAAAAGAGCGAGCCTAAAACTAAAACAGCGCAGGAGCAAGATAAGCCATGAACTTAGCCACCGCCGGCAATGGCACCTTACTCATTATTATTGTGATGGCTCTCGTGACACTGGCCACCCGTCTTGGCGGCGTATTCGTGATGTCTTTTATTCCCTTTAATCAAAGAGTGCATCAGTTTATTACCGCCATGTCTGGGTCAGTATTAGTCGCCATTTTAACGCCCATGGCCATCAACGGTGACATAGGCGCACGTGCCGCCCTGCTCACCACGGCATTAACCATGCTGATATTGAAAAAGCAGTTACCCGCCATTACCGCCGGTATTCTCGCCGCGGCCTTGAGTCGTCATTTTTTGGGTTAAGTGGTGATTAGCTGCGAATATGTAGCCTATCCCTTTAGCTCAGTGCTTTACCTACCAGCGTTAACACCTCTGGACTTAAGTTCAATTTCAAGGCTGCCGCTTGGCCTTGGGCTGACATCTTGGCCCAGGTTTTTTGGATGATGCTAATCAGCTTTTCTTCCGAATGGCGAGTGGCAAAGTCTGCCAAGTAATAACGCATAAACACCAAGCAAATCACGTCTTCTAACGCTTGAACTTGTGGATCTCGCTTAAGCTGCCGCTTCAGTAATAAGTCTTTGATTTCCGCTTGCTCGGCCTCGCTGTAACCCACCTTTGCCATTAGCTCTGCCGTTAAATCGCCATGAAACGCGCCCAAATCCGTACGCCAGCGCTTATAACCGGCGCGGTCCATCGGATAGCTGGCGCGCGCTATGCTCCAGCGCTTAATGTGCTGGCCACGACAGGCGATTTGCAGCAGCTCGCTGGCGTCAGGTGCAAACTCCGCCAGCTGCTCAGTCATGCGCAGTCCGTATAAATACTCTTTCGGCCATATATTGCCATCGGCTTGCTCGTGATTGGGATCTTGCTGATTTTCCGCATCAATCAGCGCTAACACTTCTTTTAAACGAACAGTATTTAAACGGGACGAAGTAGTCATGGATAAATCCTTACTTTAGAGGAGGGGGACGCAGGCTAACGCCGCGACCACACAGGGCTACATTGTTACGTCTGGCGCGGTAAATGCAAGTGCCACTCTCGGCCCAGCTACCTGCTCAAACTAAGCCCGAGCATAAAAATTCAAGATTTTATTGATGCATATTAAATGTCACTATAAAATAACTTTAAGTTGCATTATAAATACATATTAATAGGCGTTAATCATGCTCGATAGTCGCACCAGAGAAATCGTTAAAAGTACCGTTCCCTTGCTAGAAGCGGCTAATACTGCGCTCACCGAACACTTTTATCAGCGCATGTTTCGTGACAATCCTGAGCTGAAAGACGTGTTTAATCTCAGCAATCAGGCATCTGGCCGCCAGCCTGCGGCTTTATTTAATGCGGTATTGGCCTACGCCAAAAATATCGACAATCCAGCCGTGCTGGCCAGTGCCGTGGAGCGCATCGCGCAAAAGCACACCGGCTTTGCCATTACGCCGTCCCAGTACGACATCGTTGGCCATCATCTGTTAGAAAGCATTAAAGAATTAGCGCCCGATGCAGCCACGCCCGAGGTGATCGACGCTTGGGCTCAAGCTTACGGCGCCTTAGCGGGGTTATTTATTGGCCGTGAAGAGCAGCTTTATCAGCAAAGCGAGCAAAAAACCGGTGGCTGGCGTGGTTACCGCGACTTCGTGGTCGCAGAAAAACACCAAGAGAGCACACTGATCACCAGCTTCTTGTTAGTACCTGCCGATGGCAATGAGGTGGTTGACTTCTTGCCCGGTCAATATCTGAACCTGCACTTAGTCGGCCCAACACTAACCAATAACGAATACCGTCAATATTCTCTGTGCCAAGCGCCCAATGGCCAGAACTATCGCATTGCGGTGAAGCGTGAGCCGAACGGCGTGGCGTCCAACTTTCTGCATGATGAAGTACAAGTGGGCGATAAGCTGCAAGTGCTGCCTCCTTCCGGTGATTTCTTTATGGAAGTCAGCACAGAGACGCCAGTGGTGTTAATGTCTGGCGGTGTGGGCCAAACGCCGATGCGCGCCATGCTGGATCAATTGATCAAGCATAAGCACACCGCCGATATTCATTGGCTGCACGCTTGTGAAGACGGCGCTCAGCACGCGTTTCAAGCGGACATTCACGCGCTGCGCCAAGCCAATGCCAACTTAACGACTCACGTCTGGTATCGTACGCCAGAGGCTCAAGACCAAGCTCGCGCGCATTATAACAGCGAAGGTTTCATGGACTTGAGCCAACTAAAAGACAGCATCACCACCCGCAATACGCATTATTATTTCTGTGGTCCGCTGCCCTTTATGGCCATGGTTAAAGCAACCTTAATAGGTTGGGGGATCAGTGACGATCGTCTGCACTACGAAGTTTTTGGCCCTCACGAGAGCCTGTAATCCTACCTAGATCTCAGTCTCTGGCAATTCGCGTTTACAGGTGTAGCGCACTGGTCTAAATAGAAGACTCCATTACAACGTTGAGCCACTCTCTTAAATAGACAGTCTCAAGGACACAGGGGTTTTTATGGATATCAATGCGCTACAAACACTGCTCTTCGTTCCGGCTAACCGGCCGGAGCGGTTTGATAAGGCATTAGCCAGTGGGGCCGATGCCATCATCATAGACTTAGAAGATGCGGTGCCGGCGAGCGAAAAAGATGCCGCCAGTGCCGCCTTAAGTCATTGGCTAGAACGCCAGCCCGCTCACTCAGTATTAATTCGCATTAATGGCACCGGCAGCCCTTGGTTTAGCCAAGACATTAGCCTGTGTCGCTCCCCCGCCGTAGCCGCCATAGTCGTGCCCAAAGCCGACGACCCGATCGCCTTAACCGAACTGGCCCATCGCTGCGAAAAACCCCTGTTACCCTTCATTGAATCCGCCCTCGCCTTTAGTCGCCTAAACGAACTGGCCACTGTGCCTCACGTGACGCGATTATTATTTGGCAAATTAGATTTGAGCCTAGATTTGGGCATGGATTATCCGCCGCCTGCGGGGGATCCCTTAGACGAGGCTACCTTTTTGTATGCTCGCAGTCAGCTGGTGATGAGCTCACGGGTGCACGGCTTAGGTGCGCCCATAGATGCAATTTACACCGCCATTCACGATGAAAAAGGCCTAACCGATTATGCCCGCCAAGGCATGCGCTTGGGTTTTAGTGGCTTCTTGCTCATCCATCCGGCACAGGTAATACCGGCCCAAAAGGCGCTAAAACCCACCAGTGCCCAAATTGCTTGGGCTAAGCATGTGTTAGCGGCAGAAGAGAAAGAGAAAGGCGCGGTAGTAGCGGTCAGCGGCAACATGGTTGATTTGCCGGTAATGGCAAGAGCCAAGCGAATTATGGCGTTGCTGAAGCATGAAGCATGAAGCGACAAAGCCGAGAGCACGGATCCTAAAAATTCGGTGTTTTCTTTCGCTTACCGCAGACCGCGATTGCCCACGTTTCCTCCACACTGCATTTACGGCTACAATCCCTGACTGATTTTTAGATGAGCAGCATAAGGCTGCTCACTTAAGGGAGCCGTTATGCTGGTTAAACTATTACGCAATGGAATTGGTGGTTTGTGGCAACTGGGTGACTTAATTACCCGCCCAACAAAAATGCAGCGCTCACCTGAAGCCCAAGCGAGCGTGGATGCCGCCTGTAGCGAACTGGCGCTATATCAACTGCCGCGCTGCCCGTTTTGTATCAAGGTACGCCGCCATATGCACAAGCTTAATCTGCCCATTGAGTTACGCAATGTGCAGCCTGGCTCACCTTATCGGGATGAACTGCAAGCGGGCGGCGGACGTGTAACGTCCCCTTGCCTTCGTATCACAGAAAACGGTAGTGAGCGTTGGATGTATGAGTCGAACGACATTATTACTTACTTAACCGAGCGTTTTGGCCAAGTAAAATAAAGCCCTAGTAGGCGTTATTTGCAGCCAGCAGTCGTGTAAAGCAAAGGAAGTCTGGAATGTTGTTGGCAGGAGTGAGGGGTTTACATAACCTGAGTCTTTTCAATAGTAGCTTTTCAATAATAGCGCCGCTTAACAATAGAAAATGCCAGCAGTTCACTGCTGGCATTTGAGTGACTTAATAGGAATTCTGTACGTCGCGAGCCGCATCGGTTACTGCTTCCCCGCCGCGCTGCACATCTTTACCGGCGCCAGCAAAGGTATTACAGCCCGCTAACCCACCCACCAAGCCCACTAACATCAACATCGCCATTAACTTTTTTAATGATAATTGTTTCATGATTTGTCCTTTTTTGTGTGAGTAAACAGATTTAGTGTAGACCCAATTGCAGAGCATAACGACTTTCGCCGACCTCGATAGGACTCAAATTGTCGCATTTATCTACTAAAGAACGCGTGCTCGCTTTTAATGCCGATCGTTAATCGTCGTGGTTAATAATAGTCCGACTTTAATAGGGTGCAATTAAGGTGGCACGTATTAATAGCACCGCCAACAATAACCCAGCGCACACTACGGGATACACCAAATAGCCGTCACTACTGCGCCGCGCCTGCAAATGCAATAAACGCACGAGTAACCACTGATAAGCCAGTAACAATAGGCTCACCCCACCAAATTTTACTAAGGGCCACTCATGGCTGGTTAAGGCATAACCGAACAGCAAGACACCGTTCAGTAAAATTAAATACAAGGTTATTTTGTATAAAAATAGCCCTAGTACTGAGTATTCCTGGGTCGATTCTCGCACTGGGCCTCCTGTTCGCTCCGCCGTTAATAAGCCATAACGACCCGTCCCCAAAAAAATTAAACGTAGCGTTGAGTACTGCGCACCATATTAGGCCCAGAGCTTGCCATTTAGGTATGGAAATTGCTTGTACTGCAGTATGAAACTACTTTCTCTGCTTATTTTTTCCCTACTGTTCAGCCTAGTTGCTAGCTTATCTGTCCAAGCCGCTCCCTTCTCGGCGGCAGTTTATAACAGGCCGGAAGTGCAACAAGAGCTAGCCTATCTACAAAAGCACCCAAGCCATTTAGCGCGCAGCCGCGCGCGCGCGGAAACTTGGCTTCCTCATTTGCTTCCCATGTTGCGCCAACGCCAGCTGCCATTAGAGCTAGTTTGGCTGCCAGTGGTAGAGAGCGCCTATCAAACGGGCGCCGAATCGCCCGTGGGTGCCGCCGGTTTATGGCAGTTTATGCCCGCCACCGCCCAACATTTTGGGTTAATTATCGATAATGAATTTGATGGCCGTTATGCCACACTCAGTGCCAGCCGCGCCGCCATGCAGTATTTATCTCAGTTGCATCAGTATTTTGACGGCGACTGGCTATTGGCATTAGCCGCCTATAATGCAGGCGAAGGTCGAGTGGCGCGTGCCATCAAGAAAAGCGGCACCCGTGATTTTTGGCAACTGCCGCTCCCCGAAGAAACGCGCCGCTATGTGCCGCGCTTTATTGCCGTACAAAAGCTATTGGCCATCCCTTACACCCGTACCCCTTCACCACTTACCGAGCACAAAATACAAGGCCCGATAGCGTTAACGCAATTAGCACGGCACTTAGGCGTGCCGGTTGCCGAATTAAAACATTGGAATGGCGCCATTAAAGGCCAGATGCTGTCACAAGCGCGGGAGTATTCCATTTTGGTGGCGGACAAAGGCCACTATCAGGCAGATCCGCATGTGGTCATTGCGCCACAGCCGTTATTTATGGCACCCGCGGCGGGCTTAGATATTTCTGCTACGGGAGCATTATTTAGTGCCGGCACCGCCATCTTCGACGCTGCGCCACCACCAGGCTGGTGATTTAGCGCTTAACACTCAAGTCGCCGTTATCTAAGCTGGGCAAACCCGCTTCAAACAGCCGCAGTAATAGTTGCTCGGCATCGCTACTTAATAGCATTAATTCCACGCGTCTGTTGTCGCCGGAGGTGGGATTTTCTAGGTCAAAAGGGGCTTGGTCGGCCATGGCTGCTACTTGCAAAACACGCCCGGCGGGCACGCCAGACATCTCTAATAACTGGCGCACGTTTTGTGCCCTGGCACCAGACAGGTCCCAGTTGGAATAATGTTGGCTGACATAGCGCACCGAGTCGGTGTGGCCAGAAATCACCAGCCGATTTTCTACCTTAGTAAAAATAGGCGCCATGGCTTTCAGCAGCCGTTCAAATTCATCGACCAAGCGTGCACTGCCACGATTAAACATTGGCTTGTCGCTGTGGTCGTGAATTTGAATGCGCAGCCCTTCTGGCACCACGTTTAGCTGCAGATTATCATTCATGCCTTGTTGCTCGGCCAACTGGCTGATCATCATGGCGAGGCGCTGCTTATCTTGGGTGCTTTCCACGCGCCCGGGGCGTAAATCTTCAGGCCGGAGCATCGGCTGGGTGGCCAATGACACATCTTGCATCATGGAGGCCTGCCCCGGAATTTGCGCCAGCGGCTGGCCTTTTAAGTCGGCAGGAAACGGTGTGCCACCCAATAAATAGGGGCTGCCTTGGCCGTCTAACACCGAATAATCGCGCAGCTGAGTGGCGACTTCTTCACGCTCTTGCTCACTCGACACCGCCAACAGCCATAGCACCATAAACAGCGCCATCATGGCCAGCGCAAAGTCGGCAAAGGCTACCTTCCAAGCGCCGCCATGGCTGCCTTCAGCCTTAGAGCGAGACTTGCGTTTCACGATTACCGTTCCTTGATTGCGCATTAGTTAGCTTCCACGTCCGTTAGCCAAGATTCCATGGTAATAAAGCTCGGCTTAATATCTTGCTCGATAATTTTTCGCCCCGCATCCACCGCCAACAGCGGCGACTTACCACTGATATGCGACACCAAAATGGCACGCACGCATTCCAGCGCCGTAATGCGCCGCCCCACCCACTGCTCCATGGCATGGCTGGCGGGGCTAAACAGGCAATAACACACAAAAATACCCAAGAAGGTGCCCACCAAAGCCGCCGCCACGTGCACGCCTATGTAGGTCAATGGGCCATCGAGGTGCTGCATGGTAATAATAATGCCCATTACCGCGGCTAAAATACCAAAACCCGGCATGGCATCTGCGGCTTTGGCAAGCGCATGCGAGGGC
>JAHLFI010000049.1 GCA_018883865.1 Candidatus Oceanisphaera merdipullorum | reverse complement strand
TCAATGCTGTGCTCCATATGACTAGGCAGGGCGTTGGGGCCAAAACCGAGCAGCACGTAATCTACCGTCTCATTGACATTGGATTCCTGTATTAGCTTTACTCCCCATTCTTGTAATAAGGCGATGGTGGCGCGTCGGCTAAAATTATCTTCTTCTATATAAAGCACGGTTTTCTGGCTAAGCTCGCGTAATGGCAAAGGCTCGGCCAGTGGCAGCGCGGCGCGATTGAGCTCTAGGGTAAAACTAAAAGCTGAGCCCACGCCCAATTCGGAGTGCAGTTCAATATACCCTGCCATTTGCTGCACCAGCTTTTGGGTGATCACTAAACCTAAGCCTGTGCCGCCATAGCGGCGTGAAATACTGGAGTCGGCTTGATTAAAGGCTTGAAATAACTGGCGGCGCTGAGTATCAGAGATACCAATACCGCTGTCTTGAACGTGAATACGCAGTGCTGTACGCTCGGGCAAGCTTGGCGGGCACGCGTCTACGCGCACATCCACGTTGCCTTGCTCGGTAAACTTAATGGCGTTGCCGACTAGGTTTATCAGCACCTGCTGCATGCGCAGCGGATCACCCACTAAGCTGTCTTCCACCACAGCATCTACCCGTAACGACAGTTCTAGCCCCTTATCGTGGGCGCTGGGCGCGAGCAGTGTCATCACTTCTTGCAAGGTATCGCGCAGCGAAAAGGGAATTTGTTCCATTTTTAGTTTGCCGGCTTCGAGCTTAGAGAAGTCGAGGATATCGTTGATAATGCTGAGCAAGTTTTGCGCCGACTTTTCGATGGTGGTGAGATAGTCGAGTTGATTAGCGGTGAGGCGAGTTTTTTGTAATTGCCGTGCAAAGCCGATCACACCATTGAGCGGGGTACGCAGCTCGTGGGACATATTCGCCAAAAATTCTGTTTTCACCCGGGCCGCTTCTTGAGCGCGTTTTTTTGCCATATCTAATTCAATATTTTGAATTTCAATTTGCTCTAACGTTTCGCGCAAGTCAGAGGTTGCCTGATCGACGTTTTGCTGCATTTCTTCGTGATATTCGGCCAAAGACTTTGCCATGGCATTGATGCCATTTCTTAGCATGTCCATCTCGCCGGTAAATTCGCCGTGCACTCGGGTGTCGAGTCGACCTTCGCGAATTTTATAGATAGCGGTGATCATGTCGGTAATGGGCTGTGACACGCCACGAATTAACCGTATGCCAAATAAGACGCTTAGGCTGACGCCTAACAGCACTATCAATCCGGCAAAAAACGTATCTTTATACTGTACCAGCAGGGTCGAGTCATTGGTCAGCTGCATGGCAATATAACCAATGGGCACGGTTGAGACGTCTTCCCAGACTGAATCGGTTTTAATATTGTCGGTGAGCACTGGGGTGCGCAAAATTATGCCCTGATCGCGACTATCGACTCGAGTCGCCAAGGGAATAGATTCGCCTTCGGCCAAACGCAGCTGATTGAAATCTTTATGGTAATTTGAAGTCACCAATAAACGGCCTTGATCGTCAAATAAGGCGATGGCTTTTATGAGCGGACTATTATTGCGGTGAATATTACTCAGCAGGCGATTTAAGGCCTCACGATTACGGCTAGTAAGCGCTAATTCACTGGCCAACGCCATGGGTTCTATTACGTTAACCCCTTGGCTAATAAGGGCTTTCTCTAGTTGTTGATAACGGCTTACCGAAAAGTAACCGGCCAGAAATATGCCAATAAGTAGCGTAGGAATTATGGTGTAGGCGAGTATTCTGGCTCGCAGGCCGTATTTGGTCATAGTGGGCTAATGTGGGACAATACCGATATTAAATCAACAGACGTTGATGATGACATAGTCGGTTCGAGGCCTCCACGTTTATGGTTCAGTTCTTCAAGCAAAGCAAGCCCAAGTTGGCGCCCCAAGCGCCACTCGATGTGACCATAGCCGAGGTGAACAGCCACGGTATCGGCGTGACGCGTCATCAAGGTAAACCCTTATTTGTGCCAGCGGCACTCAAAGGCGAGCGAGTGCAGGTGCGCATCGAGCAACAAAATGCCAAGTATCAAACGGCGCGCTTGTTAAAAGTACTGACCCCTAGTGCTAGCCGAGCGCAGCCATTTTGCCCCTATATCAATGACTGCGGTGGCTGCTCCTTGCAGCACATGGCCGTGAGTGAACAGCGTGCCCTCAAGGCGCGCACGCTGACCCAGCTGTTCTCTCGCCAAGGCATCAATGACTTACCCGAGCCCAAATGGCTGACGCATTCCGTGAATCAGGGCTATCGACGCGTGGCGCGCTTGGCGATCCGCCTACAAGGCAAAGGTGTGGCGCTGGGCTTTCGCCGTAGTCAATCGCATCAATTAGTCGAAATCGAACACTGTGGCGTGTTGCGCCCCGCATTATCATTGCTGATAGCGCCGCTACGCACCTTATTAAATCAACTCAAGGCGACCAAGCAATTAGGTCATATTGAGTTGTATGAGGCCGCCGAGGGCGTGGCTATCTTGCTGCGGCACACCGCCAGTTTGGCGGCGACAGATCTGGAATTGTTGCTGTCTTTTGCCCAAAGTCGTGAGCTGGCGTTATTTTTACAAGACGATAATAGCCGCCGGCCTTTACATGTGCCTTTTTCACTTTATTATCAGATAGATAATATAAAGGTGTCTTTTACGCCCGGCGATTTTATTCAAATTAATGGCCCGCTAAATAGCCAATTAGTGGCCAAAGCCCAGGACTGGTTAGCCCCCGCACCTGAGCATGCGATCTTGGATTTGTTTTGCGGTGTGGGTAATTTCTCTTTGCCTTTAGCTGCGGCTGGCCACTCCGTGATTGGAGTAGAAGGCGTCATGGAAATGGTCGAGCAGGCGCGCGGTAATGCGGAAGATAATGAGCTGAGTCACGCGCGTTATTATCGGGGCGACTTGGCCGCAGATTTCACCCAAGAGCCTTGGGCGCAACAAGGGTTTGAGCGAGTATTATTAGATCCCGGCCGTGCTGGTGCCGAGCAAGTCATGCCTTATTTATGTCAGCTAGCGCCTGAACGTTTGCTCTATGTTTCTTGTAATCCGGTTACGCTGGCCCGTGACAGCCAGCCATTATTGGCGGCAGGTTATAAACTGACGCGTTTATGTTTGATCGACATGTTTCCCCATACGGTGCATTGTGAAGCAATGGCCTTGTTCGAATTGGATTCAGTTAAGGGGTAGTTATGGTTGCAGTACGCAATACTCATCTTACGGTCACTTTTAATTTAGAAGAGTGGGCCGCGAGTTTGCCATTCACGGCGGACGAACAAGGACAGCTAAAGCAGCTGTATGAGTATTGTTTGGGCCTTAAGGCGCCCATGCCAGCCTTACTGCAATTACAAGCCCAAGGCGTAGAAATGGTGGGTATTTTGCTGACCTTGAGCATGGACACCGACACCGTCAAAGCCGCTATCCTGTATCCTTTTGTGGAAGCAGGGCACGTGACTCTCGAGCAAGTAGCACAAAAATTTGGGCTTGTTATACGTCGCTTATTGCAAGGCGTAGTGGACATGGAAGCCATTCGTTCTTTGCAAAATGTGCACAGCGATAAAAGCTCCGAGGTCCAAGTAGACAGAGTCAGGCGCATGCTACTGGCTATGGTGGAAGACGTGCGCGCCGTGGTGATTAAACTTGCCGAGCGCATTACTTGCCTGCGCGAAGTAAAAAATTCCGATGAAGAAACTCGGGTCTTAGTTGCCAAAGAAATCGCCAATATTTATGCCCCACTGGCTAACCGGTTAGGCATAGGCCAGCTGAAATGGGAGCTGGAAGACTTATCGTTTCGCTACTTGCACCCAGACACCTATAAGCGCATCGCTTCTTTGCTTCACGAAAAACGGCTGGCGCGTGAAGCCTACATTAATGAGTTTGTGGGGGGCTTAAAAACCTCACTGCTCGCGTCTGGCATAGAGGCTGATGTGTATGGCCGACCCAAGCACATCTACAGTATTTGGCGCAAAATGCAGAAAAAAAATCTGGATTTTGACGAGCTGTTTGATGTGCGCGCGGTACGCGTGGTAACCGAACACTTACAAGATTGCTACGGGGCTCTGGGCGTGGTGCATTCTCAGTTTCGCCATATTCCTCGTGAATTTGACGACTACGTGGCCAACCCTAAGCCTAACGGCTATCAGTCCATTCATACTGTGGTGCTGGGGCCTGAGGGTAAAACGGTAGAGATCCAAATTCGTACCGAGCAAATGCAACAAGACGCAGAACTGGGCGTGGCGGCACATTGGAAGTATAAAGAAGGTGGCACTAGCCCTAAGCAAAGCGGTTTTGAAGATAAAATAGCTTGGCTAAGAAAGCTGTTGGCTTGGCAAGAAGACATGGCAGAAAGTGGCTCTCTGGTTGATGAGCTGCGTAGCCAAGTGTTTGAAGACAGAGTGTATGTGTTTACCCCCAAAGGCGAAGTGGTGGACATGCCGCTGGGTGCCACGCCGCTGGACTTTGCCTACTACATTCACAGCCAGATTGGTCACCGCTGCATAGGTGCCAAAATAGACGGGCGTATCGTGCCTTTTACCTATGTTTTGCAAACCGGTGACCAAGTAGAAGTGATCACCCAAAAGCAGCCTAATCCCAGCCGAGATTGGATGAACCCCAATCAAGGCTTTTTGCGTACCAGTCGCGCCCGCGCCAAGGTTAGCAACTGGTTTAAGAAGCAAGACCGCGATAAAAACATAGTGGCGGGCCGTGAATTATTAGATAAAGAGCTGGATCGCCTGAATCTGCAGTTCTCTGCCATTAATAAGACGGTATTAGAGCGTTTTAACGTCAGCCAACTCGATGATTTATTAGCTGGGATTGGCGGCGGCGATTTGCGTATTAATCAGCTGCTTAATTATCTGCAGGGCTTACATAAAAAGCCCACCAGTGCCGAAGAAGATCAGGCTGTCTTGCGTCAGTTAGAGCTGAATGCGGCTAAAAAAGTACCGGCAGTGACCTCTAAAGGTCACATAGTGGTGCAGGGTGTGGGCAATTTAATGACCAATATTGCGGGCTGCTGCCAGCCGATCCCTGGCGATGAGATCATCGGCTTTATTACGCAAGGTCGAGGCATCTCTATTCACCGCAATGATTGTGAGCAACTAAAAGAGCTACAAAATCAGCATCCTGAGCGCTTGGTTGAAGCGGTATGGGGCGAAAACAATGCCGGTGGCTATAAAATTACCTTGCGGGTAGTGGCTAACGATAGATCCGGGTTATTGCGTGATATCACCACTATCTTGGCCAATGAAAAAATCAATGTGGTGGAGTTCAGTAGCCGCTCTAATCGCAAGCAACAAACCGCAACTATGGACATGGCACTGCGTATCTACAACATCGACACCTTGAGCCGCGCCTTAGCCAAAATCAGCCAACTGCCAGATATTATTGAAGCGAAACGGCTTTAAATAAAGCTGGCAGGCTTAAGCCGTAAACAGTAAGTAAAATGCGGTTCGTCTTTAAGGTCAGGCGGACCGCGTATAACGTACGGCTGCTTTTATCACAGGATCCCTTATGAAATCTTATTCTCTCGACGACTTGCTCGGCATTATGGCGGCGCTGCGTGATCCCGCATCGGGTTGTCCTTGGGATCAAAAACAAGACTTTGTCAGTATGGTGCCGCATACCTTGGAAGAAGCTTATGAGGTGGCGGACACTGTTGCCCGTAATGCGCTGAATGAACTCCCCAATGAGCTGGGTGACCTGTTATTTCAAGTGGTTTTTTATGCGCAACTCGGCAAAGAGCAGGCACTGTTTGATTTTAATGATGTGGTGCAAGCGGTCAGCGAAAAATTGATCCGCCGCCATCCTCACGTATTTGCGAGGAATGAGCTTGGTGAGGCAGGCCTGACAACGGAAGCCGAGATCAAGGCTAACTGGGAAGCGACTAAGGCCCAAGAGCGCCAGCAGCTGGATGCGTCCGCCACCAGCGCCTTGGATGATATTCCGCGTAATTTACCCGCCTTAACGCGCGCCAATAAAATACAAAAGCGCTGTTCTGCCGTGGGTTTTGATTGGCAAGCATTAGCGCCGGTACTCGATAAAATCTATGAAGAGCTTGATGAGGTCATGGCTGAGCTTAAAGACCCACAACCAGATAATGCCCGCATCGCCGACGAGCTGGGTGATGTGCTGTTTGCTTGTGTGAATTTAGTGCGTCATCTAAAGCAAGATCCGGAGGCCGTGTTGCGCGGCGCCAACGATAAATTTGAGCGGCGCTTTCGCGGCGTCGAGCAAGCCTTGCAACAGCATGGTAAGCGCAGCCAAGACTGTAGTCAGGAAGAGTTAGATGCCTATTGGCGGCAGGTAAAAGCTGAATTAGGATGACATTAGCGTCTAACACCATAAGTTAGCTGCCCAGACTTCACTTTTAGGGCTAAGAGCCGATAGCCCATGTAGGCCAGAGGAAATCCATAATGAATATAAGATTAGGGCTATTTCTGCTCTACACCACTATTGGCGTGAGCGTGGCTCAAACACATGTGCAAGCACAAACTCAAGAGCTGACCCAAGAGCAGATCAAGGCCAGCTCGAATACGGTTAGCCGTGCCCCAGGCAGCATACCTATGGCGAAGCGTATTTCTACGGCTGCCAGTGGCGCTAAGTTAACCCCAGATGCTGCGGCTCCTAAGCTCCTTGATGCAGACGATATTCAACGTAGCAATGCCCCTGAAGTGAGAGCTGCGGCAGATGCCGCTGTGACTGCCTTGGCTGACGGTGAGCTACGCGCCGTGCCCTTGTATGAAGAATATGAACTGCTGGAGTGGATCAATAATAATCGCCACTTACAGCAAGTCCGCGATAAGGATGACTGCCAGTTAGTGCAAGATATTGAGGCGAGAGCGGAAGTGTTGCGCCTGCCGGCTTATCAATTTTTATGGGGCGATATGCTGGCCTGGGGTGTGTGTGTGCCCCAGCAATCACGCCGTGGCTTGACCATGCTCTGGAAGGCGGCCGAGCAAGGTTTGCCTGCGGCGCTTGAGCAGTTAGGTCGTTATTATTATGACGGCACATTGGTGCAAAAAAACCGCGAGCGTGCCGCGCCCTTGATGCACGAGGCCGCCAGTTTAGGCTTTGAAAAAGCCCAGTTTACTTGGGCGAGATGGCTGCTCAGTGGCAGCGGTAGCCCGCTGGATTACCCGCAAGCCTATTTGTGGCTGAAAGAAATGGTATTAGACAATCAAAAACAGCATCAAGAAGCGCAGCGTCTCAGTACCGCCTTGGCCGCTAGAATGCCGGCCTACAAAGTAAAAGAGCTGAATCATCGCTTAATGTTCTAGGTCCTTCGGGTAGCGTAAATCCGTCAGCGATCAGCTAAGACCAACACCACTCCCGTGGGCTCGTGAGTGATGTTTATTTGGCTATTGAGCTTAACTCACAGCTGGTTTTCTCATACTTATGTCTACTGGTATTTATTAAGATAGCCGCAGCTAGGCCTTAAAATTAGTGGCTATAAATATACTGGCTGCGGATATGGGTATTTAATATCCCACAGAGCCCCTAATCTGTATTATATAGCTACTTTCTTATTTAGGAACTGCCTTCATGAAGTTGACCACCTACACTGATTTTGGTCTCAGAACCCTAATGTATCTGGCGACTTTGCCTGAGGGTAAATTGAGTTCGGTAGGACAGGTGTCAAAGTTGTACGACGTATCTCGTAACCATTTGGTGAAGGTGGTGAATCAGTTGGCGCGCGAAGGCTATATTAAGGCTGTTCGCGGTAAGAATGGTGGCATACGCTTGGCACAGGCGCCCAGCGATATCAATGTGGGAGCTGTGATCCGCTCACTTGAGAATAATCTTAATGGCATAGATTGCGGCAGCCCAGCTTGTTATATAGTGCGCATCTGTCTCTTAAAAGATGCGCTTCAAGAAGCGATGGAGGCTTTTTTGGGCGTGATGGAAAGCTATACGCTTGCGGATTTGATCAGTAACCAAGATGAGCTAATGAGCGTATTTAGCGAGTTAGAGCCTGCGGTTAATATCGAACTGAAATAAACGCGATACGCTTATAAGACTAGGAATGACTTTTATTGTCGGTGTAAGGCGAAAATTGATTTTCACGCATCGCCGGCTATTTAAAGTAATGAGGCAATACCTTCACGAGTTTAATCATGTTGTTTTCTACTTCTAAGATTTCAATCGGATAGCCCAACAATCTTACGCATATATTAGCTTGGGGAATTTCTTCTAAGTACTCCAATATTAAGCCATTGAGTGAGCGAGGCCCATCACAGGTCAGCTGCCAGCCGAGTTCTTTATTAATATCGCGGATGCTGGCCGAGCCTTCAATTAGATAAGAGCCATCATCGAGCGGCTTAATTTCATCGCTTAAGGAGGGGGTAATGGTAGTGGTAAAATCACCTACTATCTCTTCTAAAATATCATCGAGCGTCACCAAGCCTTGAATATCACCGTACTCATCAACGATAAGCCCAATACGTTCTTTGTTGCGTTGAAATTTCACCAGCTGCACGTTAAGTGGCGTGGCTTCTGGAATATAATACAGCTCACGCAGCGCGCGCATTAAGTTGGATTTACTAAACTCATCTTTGGCTAATAAGCGCAGCGCATCACGAGCGTGAATAAAGCCTAACGCATCATCGATATTATCGCGATACAGCAGCACCTTGGTGTGCGGGCTTTGCATTAACCGCCGGCTGATGGTCTTCCAATCTTGGGTGACGTCTATGCCGTAAATTTCATTACGCGGCACCATAATATCGTCCACCGTGACCTTCTCTAAATCTAAAATCGACAACAACATATCTTGGTGGCGGCGCGGAATGAGCGCGCCAGCTTCGTTTACTATGCTGCGTAACTCTTCCGAGCTAATGGCGTTATCTTCTTGGCCGCGAGGGTTAATACGAAACAACATTAATAAGCCATTAGAGATGGCGTTAATGGTCCACACCGCTGGGTACAGCAGCCACATCAAAGGCTTAAGTAATAAAGAAGCGGGGAATGCCACGCGCTCAGGGTAAAGAGCCGCGAGGGTTTTTGGCGTCACTTCAGAAAAAATTAGTACCACGACGGTTAAGCCGACGGTGGAGAGGGCCACGCCTACATCGCCAAATAACCGTATGGCCAGCAAGGTGGCGATTGCCGAAGCCATAATATTAACGAGGTTATTGCCAATTAAGATCAGACCTATCAGTCGGTCAGGGCGTGCCAGTAGCTTTTCCACCCGAATGGCCGATTTGTGATTATTTTGTGCTAAATGGCGTAATCGATAACGATTGATCGACATCATGCCGGTTTCGGAGCTCGAAAAAAAAGCAGAAAGAATAAGTAAAGCGATGAGGATACCGGTGAGAGTACCCGTGGGGATTGCGTCCAAACAGACCGTCCTCTGTTATAAAAATGAGCGATAAAACTAAGCTATAAAACTAAGTCATAAACAAGTGCTATTACCAAGGATCTAGCGTGAGCTGTCAAGACTTAGCCGAGTAACACCTCGCGCACGAAACGACTGCCAAAGTAGGCCAAGGTCAGTAATAAACTGCCGGCGAGGCTTGTCCAAATAACTTTTTTACCGCGCCAGCCTAAGTGATGATGGCCCCAAAGCAAGCCCACATATACGCACCACGCAAGTATAGTCAGTACCGCCTTATGGGCTTTGGTGGGGCTAAACATGTCTTGCAAGAAGAACAAGCCGCTAGAAATCGACAAGGTCAGGATCACCACGCCGATAAAAATCAGCCGAAATAAATAGCGTTCCAGCGTCATCAAGGGCGGTAACGAAGGGAGATTCGTGAGCTTATGGGACTTGAGTCGGTGCGTTAAAAAGCTAAGTAAAATCGCCAACAAGGAGGCGATTGCCAGCAAAGAATATGCCATTAGGCCAAGGCCAATGTGCAATAGCACAGCGGGGCGAGTCTCAAGATACATGCTGTACTGGCTAGGTAGCAGCCAGTCTGCCGCTAATAATAGGCCTGAAAATGTATATACCAAGGGCATAAGCAGCCAGATCTTAAAGCGCGCCACCAGCACCGTCATCAGGGCGGAAATGATAAGGCTAATTAATGAGGCAACGTTGAGTATGCTCAGGTTTTGCCCAGGCACCAGCACTATGCTGTTGAATAGCCACAAGCCATGCAGGGCTAAGGCACAGAGTGCGGCCAACACAGCGGAGCGTCCGTGTCTGTGTTGCGGGTTGAGTATATTATGCACACAGGCAAAGGCTGCTAATAAGTAAAAAGCCATCGCCAAAATAGCAAGCAATTCCATATGAATTTAAGCCATTAATGAGTGAAATAAGAAGAATTATCAGTATACCCTTAACCCAAAGCATATCGCTACCCAAGGTAGCTTAAGTTCGGCGGATAACTTGGGTATACTAGAGCTAATTTTCGCCAATTGCGGGCTATATCATGTTTGAAAATCTTACCGAAAGGCTATCGCACACCCTGAAGAACATCAGTGGCCGCGGGCGACTGACCGAAGACAACATTAAAGAAACCCTGCGTGAAGTGCGCATGGCTCTGCTTGAAGCAGACGTAGCGCTGCCTGTGGTGCGTGACTTTGTTAATCGCGTTAAAGAGCGCGCAGTCGGCACAGAAGTCTCTAAATCCTTAAGCCCAGGCCAGGCTTTTATTAAGATAGTGAACGCCGAGTTGGTGGCCGTGATGGGGGAGGCTAACGAAGAGCTGAACCTGTCCACTACGCCGCCGGCTGTGATCTTAATGGCAGGCTTACAAGGGGCGGGTAAAACCACTTCTGTGGCTAAGCTGGCGAAATTATTAAAAGAGCGCCATAAGAAAAAAGTACTGGTGGTGAGTGCAGACGTCTATCGTCCGGCGGCCATCAAGCAGCTAGAAACGCTCGCTTTAGATTTAGGCGTGGAATGCTTCCCCAGTAATATCGAACAAAAGCCGGTAGACATTGGCCGCAATGCGCTGGACTACGGCCGTAAGCAATTTTTCGATGTGTTGATCGTCGACACCGCCGGTCGTTTGCACGTCGATGAAGCTATGATGGATGAGATCCAGCAGCTGCATCAGGCCATCAAGCCCATCGAAACCCTGTTTGTGGTCGATGCCATGACCGGCCAAGATGCGGCCAATACCGCCAAGGCCTTCAATGATGCGCTGCCATTAACCGGTGTTATCTTAACTAAAGCAGATGGTGATGCCCGTGGCGGTGCCGCGCTCTCAGTGCGCCACATTACCGGTAAGCCGATTAAATTTATCGGCATGGGCGAAAAAATTGACGCCCTAGAGCCCTTCCATCCGGATCGTATCGCCTCGCGTATTTTGGGCATGGGCGACATGCTGTCGTTAATCGACCAAATGGAACGTTCGGTTGATAAAGACAAAGCCGCGCAAATGGCGCAGAAGCTGAAAAAAGGCAAAGGCTTCGATCTCGAAGATTTCCGTGATCAGTTGGTGCAAATGCGCAGCATGGGCGGAATGATGAGCTTGATGGACAAGTTGCCGGGCATGAATCAGTTACCCGACAGTGTGAAAGACCAAGTGAACGACAAGATGAGCGTGCGCATGGAAGCCATCATTGGCTCCATGACGCCGAAAGAGCGCCGTCATCCAGACTTAATTAAAGGCTCGCGTAAGCGCCGGATTGCCTTAGGCTCAGGCACCGAAGTGCAAGAGGTCAATAAGCTGTTAAAGCAGTTTACTCAGATGCAAAAGATGATGAAGAAGATGTCGGGTAAAGGCGGTATTCGCAAGATGATGGGCCAGATGAAAGGCATGATGGGCCCAGGCGGCATGGGTGGTATGGGCGGCGGCGGTCGTCCATTTTAAGCCCAGCCCTTAAAAAATAGTCATTTCAGCTCTTTGCATGGCGCCAAAGTATAATCTTATCCGCCGTAGCGCTGTGCCATTTGGTTGCAATGCCAGCGCATTAGAGTACAATTACGCGGCTTATTTTAAGCCAAGGCTCGCACTGTTTGCGGCCCTTGTTTGTTCCGTTATATAGAGGACGATATGGTAACCATTCGTTTACAACGTGGTGGCGCGAAAAAGCGTCCGTTTTACCAAGTAGTAGTGGCAGACAGCCGTTACGCACGTGACAGCCGTTTCATCGAGAAAGTAGGCTTCTTCAACCCATTGGCTGCTGGCCAAGCTGAAAAGCTGCGTATCGATCTTGAGCGCGTTAATCACTGGGTTGGCCAAGGCGCATCTTTGTCTGATCGCGTTGCCAAGTTAGTAAAAGACGCAACTAAAGCTGCGGCTTAAGTCTGAATCAAGGGTGGGAATTAAAGTGAGCGAACCTGTAGTAGTAGGCCAACTGGGCGCCGTTTATGGCATTAAAGGTTGGTTGAAGGTCAACTCCTTTACCGACCAACCAGATGGTATTTTCGATTATCAGCCTTGGCTGATGAGAGTAGGTACTGGCTGGCGTGAAGTTAAGGTTTCGGCCTGGAAACGCCATAATAACGGTCTCATTTGTAAGCTCGACCATGTTGAGCAGCGCGAAGAAGCCCAGCTGTTAACCGGCTCCGACATCGGCGTCAGTGCAGAGTTATTTAAGCCTTTGCCCGCCGACGAATTCTACTGGCGTGACTTGATCGGTTGTCGAGTGCAGAACACCAAAGGCTATGATTTTGGTCTGGTGTCGCAGTTGATGGAAACCGGTTCTAACGACGTATTAGTAGTGAAAGCGAATGCCAAAGACGCTTTTGGTCAGCGCGAGCGGTTAATCCCGTTTATCGTAGACCAAGTGATAAAGTCTGTAGATCTTGCAGAACGCATCATAGAAATTGATTGGGAACCGGATTTTTAACTTGAGTCACCAAGCGCGGAGAAAATCATCATGTGGATAGGGGTGGTTAGCCTCTTCCCGGAGATGTTCCGGGCTGTGTCTGACTTTGGTGTAACCGGGCGGGCCGTTAAAGATGGTCTGCTGACATTTGAATGCTGGAATCCGCGAGATTTCGCTCGGGATAAACACCGCACTGTCGATGACAGACCCTACGGGGGCGGACCTGGGATGCTAATGATGGTACAACCCTTGCGTGATGCGATAGCCGCAGCACGACAAGCGGCGGGGCCAGGAGCCAAAGTAATTTACCTATCTCCTCAAGGCCGCAAGTTGGATCAGCAAGGTGTTAGCGAGTTGGCCAAGCAGCAAAAGCTGATTTTGGTGGCCGGTCGCTACGAAGGAGTGGACGAGCGCATTATCCAAGCCGATGTCGACGAAGAGTGGTCGGTGGGAGATTATGTGCTCAGTGGCGGCGAATTGCCGGCGATGGTGCTGGTAGACGCGGTGGCCCGTTTGGTGCCGGGTGTATTAGGCGACATGGCCAGTGCGGAGCAAGACTCCTTCAGCGAAGGGCTCTTGGATCATCCACACTACACGCGCCCTGAACAACTGGCGGGAATGGCTGTTCCTAAAGTGTTGTTGAGTGGTAAACACGCCGAGGTAGCCAGTTGGAGAATGCAGCAGTCGTTAGGTCGTACCTGGTTAAGAAGACCGGAACTATTAAACAACCTAGCTCTGACTGACGCGCAAGAACAACTTCTTGCCCAATTTATCCGTGAACATAACGGATCTGCACAGTAGAGTTTTCAGTTTACCCTAGGTAGAGGAAGTATCATGAGCAAAATTATTAAACAGCTGGAAGACGAACAGTTACGTACCGATCTCCCTGAGTTCGGTCCTGGTGACACTGTACGCGTATTAGTACGCGTGGCCGAGGGCGGTAAAGAGCGTCTTCAGGCTTACGAAGGTGTTGTTATCGCCATGCGTAACCGTGGTCTGCACTCTTCTTTCACCGTACGTAAAATTTCTAACGGTGAAGGCGTAGAACGTGCTTTCCAGACTCACAGCCCGTTGATCGGCAGCGTTGAGCTGAAACGCCGTGGCCTTGTACGTCGCGCTAAATTGTACTATCTGCGTGACCGTACCGGTAAGGCTGCTCGTATTAAAGAGCGTCTTGTTGCCCGTGGCGCTGCTCCGCGTAAAGCTAAGTAATAGCCGACCGGTTGTGATAAAAGGCCCGCAT
>JAHLFI010000048.1 GCA_018883865.1 Candidatus Oceanisphaera merdipullorum | reverse complement strand
AGCCTTCTCTACAGAGCTGCGTGAGCAAGGTATGAACTCAGAAGTGATTGAGTTGGGTGATAACAAAGCCGTGGTTATTCATGTGGTTGAGCAGCGCCCAGCGGCACCGCTCGAGTTTGCTGAAGTTGAGTCACAAGCCCGTGAGCAAGCCACTGTGCTTAACACTACAAAGTTAGCTGAGCAGGCGGCGGCTGAACTGGTGTCGGTGTGGTCTAAAGGTGAGCAAGGCCCTTGGTTGAACACACATCAGCTGAATATCACTGAGCTAGCAGCCCTTACTCGCGAAAGTGAGCAAGACCCAGCTCTGATTAGTGCCTTGTTTGCCATGCCCGCACCCAAAGCCGATGCGGTCAGTGTGCAGCAGATTACACTGAATGACGGTGGATTAGCGGTGGTGAAGTTGAATAAAGTGACGACACCGACCGACAGCTCTGAGTTACAGGCCCAAATCCAAGAAAGCCAAAGCGCCATTCAAGGCCAAAGAGAATACCAGAGCTTGATCTTGGCATTGAAAGGCTCCGCCAACATTAAGTATGAAGAAGTGGCGGCTTCGCAAGAAGACTTCTAATAAAGTTAATCTACTTCAATAAGATAAGGCGCTACGGCGCCTTTTTTTATAATAAATTATTCATGTAAAAATCCATATATAGCGTTTGCTAATAAACAATCAATGCTCCGCTTAAGCAGCATTTTCTTTTCTAAGGTAACTTCGTTATGATGCAACTTAGATATATTTTATATAGCCAGTTAACGCAGTCGGGAGCATCTTTTGATTAACGTATTCTTGGTTGATGACCATGAGCTAGTGCGTACAGGGATCCGCCGCATACTTGAAGACGTCAAAGGAATGAAAGTGTTGGGCGAGGCTAAAAGCGGCGAAGAAGCCGTGCTTTGGTGTCGTGAGCAGCAGCCAGACGTGGTGTTGATGGACATGAACATGCCGGGTATTGGCGGTTTGGAAGCGACCCGTAAAATACTGCGAGCCAGCCCAGAAATTAAAATTATCGTGCTCACCATACATACCGAAAATCCTTTCCCCACTAAGGTGATGCAAGCCGGTGCCAGCGGGTATCTGACCAAGGGGGCGGCACCCGATGAAATGATCAACGCCATTCGTTTAGTGCAGAGCGGTCAGCGTTATATTTCGCCCGAAATTGCCCAGCGCATGGCACTAAGCCAATTTTCGAATGATGAAAATCCTTTTAAGCAGTTATCTGAGCGTGAGCTGCAGATCATGTTAATGATCACCAAAGGGCAGCGGGTGCTAGATATCTCTGAACAGTTAAATTTAAGTCCTAAAACTGTGAACAGTTACCGTTATCGACTGTTTAGTAAGCTGGATATTAACGGCGATGTGGAGCTTACCCATTTGGCAATTCGCTACGGCATGTTGGATGCGGAAAAAATTTAAGCGCCCATGAGTGCCCCTTTTGATGCCAAAGCCTTTCTTGCTGTCGTAACCGAACAACCCGGCGTGTATCTGATGTTTGATGATGCCGGGGTGATTATTTATGTGGGCAAAGCTAAAAATCTAAAAAAGCGGCTGTCTTCTTATTTCCGTACTCAGGTGAGCGGCGAGAAGACACGTGCCTTAGTGCGCAATATTCGCGATGTGCAGGTCACGGTCACGCACACCGAAACTGAAGCCTTGATTTTAGAGCACAACCTGATTAAGCAGCATCTGCCGCGCTATAACGTCTTGCTCCGTGACGATAAATCTTATCCTTACATTTTGATCAGCGATCACCGCCATCCGCGCATTGGCCTGCACCGCGGTGCGCGTAAGAAAAAGGGCGAATATTTTGGCCCCTATCCTAATGGGGCCGCAGTGCGCGAAAGTCTGCACCTGATGCAAAAGCTGTTTCCGGTGCGCCAATGCGAAGACAGCGTCTATGCCAATCGCTCGCGCCCTTGTTTGTTGTATCAACTGAAACGTTGCTCTGGCCCCTGCGTAAAAGGGCTGGTGAGCGATGAAGAGTACGATCATCAATTGCAGTTGGCGCGCTTGTTCTTGCAAGGGAAAAACCAGCAAGTGCTGCAAGATTTAGCCAACAGCATGGAGCTGGCAAGTACTCAGCTGCGCTTTGAAGACGCCGCCAAGTATCGAGATCAGATCCAAGCCCTGCGCCGCGTACAAGAGCAGCAGTTTGTCAGCGGTAATCTGCAAGATGACATGGACGTACTGGGCTTGGCAGTATCACCGCATCAAGCTTGTGTACAGGTGTTGTTTATTCGCCAAGGCAAGATACTGGGCAGTCGCAGCTATTTCCCTAAGATGCCAGCGGATACTGACGCCGAAGAGATTCTGCAAAGCTTTGTGCTGCAGTTTTACTTGGCCGGTATTGGTGGGCGAGAAGCGCCGACCGAGATCTTACTCGACCAAACCTTGACCGACGAAGATGTACTCAGTGACACATTGAGCCAGCATTATGGCCGACGCATTAAACTGCGTAGCCGCACGCGCGCCGAACGGGCGCGCTTTATAAAGCTTGCCACCACCAATGCGCAAACCGCCTTGGCCAGTCGCTTGGCGCACAAGAGCACCCAACGGCAACGCTTATTACAGTTAGAAGAAGTGTTGGCTTGCCCACCGATTACACGCATGGAATGCTTTGATATCTCACATACCATGGGTGAAAAAACCGTGGCCTCGTGCGTGGTGTTTAATCACGAAGGCCCACAAAAAAGTGAGTACCGGCGTTTTAATATCACTGGCATTACCCCCGGTGACGATTATGCAGCCATGGAGCAAGCTTTGAGCCGCCGCTTTCATCAAGCCGACATTGATAAATTACCGGATATTTTATTTATCGATGGCGGTTTAGGCCAGCTGGCCCGCGCTGAAGAAGTGATAGCCCGTGAATTGGCTGACAGCCCACGCCAACCGCTGCTCATTGGCGTAGCTAAAGGCGTGACCCGTAAGGCGGGGCTGGAAACCTTAGTGATGGGGGGCAGTCATGAAGAGCGTCATTTACCGGCTGATTTACCTGCCTTGCACCTTATTCAACATATTCGTGATGAGTCCCATCGCTTTGCCATTACCGGCCACCGGGCCCAGCGCGGCAAGGCGAGAACCACCAGTACCTTAGAAACCATACCTGGGGTAGGCGCCAAGCGACGTCAGGCTTTGCTAAAGTATTTGGGTGGGATACAAGAAGTGAAGCGCGCCAGTATTGACGAGCTGGCCAAAGTACCCGGCATTAGCCAAGCTTTGGCAGAAAAAATCCACGATGCATTGCATCACTAAACCGCATCATGCACCATGGAAGGGCATGAACTTATGGCGTTAAAACAATGATAAATATACCCAATTGTGTGACTTTTTTTCGATTACTGCTGATCCCTGTTTTCATTATACTGTTTTATATACAGTTTGATGGCGCACATATGTGGGCGGCGGGTGTGTTTGCACTGGCTGCAGGCACCGATTGGCTGGATGGCTTTTTAGCCCGCACACTCAAGCAAACGACGCCCTTTGGTGCCTTTCTCGATCCGGTGGCGGACAAGGTGATGGTGGCAGCGGCGCTGATCATCATAGTGGAAGACTACAATACGCCCTGGGTGACCATACCGGCGCTTGTCATGATAGGGCGCGAGATCATCATCTCAGCACTGCGTGAATGGATGGCTGAAATTGGTCAGCGTGCACAAGTGGCGGTAAGTTGGATGGGTAAGTGGAAAACCACTATCCAGATGGTGGCGCTCACCGGTCTTATTTGGCAGTACAACATGTACATGATTTGGGCCAGTTACGTCTTTTTATACGTCGCGACTATTTTGACCCTGTATTCTGCGTACGATTATTTGAGAGCCGCTTGGGGTGACTTGACTCGTCCTGCTTAAATAATAAGCAGTCAGAGCTAAAGAGGGCGCAGTACAGAAGATAATAGCCAAGCAGTAGAGGGCGTTTTTTATCTTCACTGCCTAATTTTAGCGGGCCATATTTGTTGTTTAATGATTGAAAAGATTACTAAATATACAAAAATAGCCGTTAGCGTTTAAAAAATGTGCGAACGAACTTTTAAGTATAAATTAGAGTTGCTTTAGGCGCGAGAATCATTAAAATGCCTAGCAAGTGAGTGAGGCAAGCAACTCAAACGGCGCGTTAGCAAAGCGGTTATGCAGCGGATTGCAAATCCGCGTAGTCCGGTTCGACTCCGGAACGCGCCTCCAGCCTCAGTAAACTAGTCTGCCCGGATGGTGAAATCGGTAGACACAAGGGATTTAAAATCCCTCGCTCGAAAGGGCGTGCCGGTTCAATTCCGGCTCCGGGCACCAAATTAAAGTAATACCAATCAAGCGGTTAGAGATAAAATCTCTAACCGCTTTTTTGTTTGTGCAAAGTTTAGGGAACGCACGGGGAATATGACTAGGGAATATCACCGACCTTTCTTTACTGAATCCACCGCCGGCACCACCGTTATGGAACGATCGTAGACAGATACCTGGCTCTCTGTTTTATGTCCCGACACAAGCTGCTTATCCCTGCTCGACCCATCAATGTCTGATATCGCTTTTGCCTTTAGATCATGAAACGTAAAGTCCAATGGCCAGCCCGTATTTTCCCGGGCTTTGAGCACGGTGCTACGCCATAAACTATTAAAACCGTTATCCGTATAAGGCATGCCGTCCGATTTAATAACGACATAAGTGCCAAGTAGGTTTTTGCTGATGGTTTTAGCTAAGGCGATAACGGCACGAAGGCGGGGTGACCATGCCTTGATTTGTTTGGCGCCTGTCTTTCCTTGTTGCAGGTAAATGCCGTTATCCAGTATTTGGCTCCAACGCAAAGTAATCACGTCACCTTTACGCGCTGCACAGAGATAACTTAGCTCCATGGCCACTTTTATGGCAGTTGGTGCTAGGTCATAAACAGCCTGGTACTCGGCATCGGTAATATATCGATCACGGGCCACTTCTTTGTATTGGCGCACGCCTTGGCATGGGTTCTTTGTTACCTTTCCTCGTTCGTATGCCCAGCGGAACACGCGAGAGAAAAATGCTTTTTCTCGGTTGGCTTGCACAATTGAGCGTTTACCGCGTTTGTCCATGTAGGCGCGAACGTGCTTAGGTTCCACATTGGTTGGATCCATTTTGCCGAATACCAGCAATACCGGCTTTGAGTATTTGCGATAGTCTTTCTGTGTGGTGGCCGACAAGCTATCAAAATCAGCTGAGTTGAAAAACTCGTTGATTAAGCGTTCAACTGAGTCGTTATCAATTTCAGCAATCAAACGTTCATATTCAGCCCATACTACCGATCTGGCGGCAGTAGCAGCGCAAAGTCTTATTGAGCCGCCTCCCTTTGGCCTAAATACGTAACTGGGACCTTTTATATATACTCGGCTGGGCATCCAGTTATCAGCCTTATCCTTGCGAGCTCTAGCCATTAGACAGTGCCTCTAAGTTAAACCCGTCAGCATTGCTGGGCATTCTCATTTTTAGCGGGTTATTGATATGGCCCCATGTGGTGCGTATCTGCCCGTTCTTTCCCTTGATGTAAAATATGCCGTGCTGATCAAGGCACTCTTTTTGTTTGGTTGTTGATGCAAACCCCGTTAATTCGGTAAGTTCATCGTCGCTAACTATTTGTCTTGAGTTGCTCATTGGCGCCCCCTTGTCTGAAAGCCAACGCTGGCCAGCTTTAATGTTTTGCGTCCGGTCACAGTGCTAACTCCTTTGCTTTAAAGGTGTGCCAGCAAGTGATGGCACCTTTGAATAATCCGTTACAGCCCTCGGGTAGTGGGTCGTTGCAGTGACTGCAGGTACCCAGTTCTGCCAGTTGCTGCTGCAGCTTTTTCCAATCGCGATGAATGAGCAGGCTTAGATATTCGTCGGTAGAGTAGGGGCCACGCACGCCGCCCCGTGTTTTGCATAACTCGTCTAACCGGCTTACTTCATTTTTGCCCAGGCTAATTTCTATTCTGGCCACGCCTGCAGCCTTGGCTGCCTCACGGCTTTTCTTTTTACGCTCGGTACCCGTCATGCTCGGCCCCTTAACTGAAAACAAGTGATGATCACTTCGCCGGCGGCGACAAAGGCAAAGTTGTCGGGTGTCAGCAGCATGTGCTGGCCAGCTTTAGTCTTTCTGCCAATTTTACGCATGCGGCCTTTTGTGACCGGACGCGCTCGGCAAATGTCGGTGGGCATAAACAACGACGGTTGGCGGCGGCGTTCTTGATAACGCTCGGCTGCGTGGTCGCTAATGCGATAGGCCTTAGTCAAGGTATTCACTCCTAAACTCGTGGTCATCAATCGTGTCGGTAACCAACTGCTCTAACATCACCCACAGCGGGTTTTCTTTGTAAGCCTGCGGGTTCTCAAACCGCTCTTGCTGCAGCGCGCTATCTATTTGATGGATAACCGCGCCCAGTTCTGCGTCCGGTACCGAAGTAATAAAGTCCTCCACCGGTACCGAGCCCGAAAGCAAGTCGCCCAAAATGCGGTGATACCACTGCTTTTGCTTGCTGGGCTGTGGCACAAAGCCAAAATCGTCGGCGCCATTGTTGGTGAACCGTGGGTTCTCGGTGGTAGTAAGCAGCTGGCCATTACGGATCCGCACATATAAACCGTCAATGGTGACCGTTGCCCCGGCTTCTAATCGCTGACGGTCAACACCATCTAGCCCGAGCATTGCCATTTCGCGGGCAATTCGATCCTTTTCTGACAAAACGGATCCTTGCGTACAGTTATTGTCAGAACTCCAAGGGCGCTGGCTGCCGCCGCTTAAAGGCTGATCGCTGCGCTCACTAAAAGACATCTCGCTGCGCTCGCTAAGGCCAGTGCACGACAACTCCCAGCCATCTACTTTTGTCTGAATGTTCGCTAAACCTAACATCACGCCCGACACCACACCGTTCACGCTGATGTTGATATCAGTGGTGCGCAGGCCCGTCAGTTTGGCCACGTCTTCGCCGTATTTATTGGCGGCGGGCTTAATGATGTGGGCCAGCTTAATAAGGTGATCTTTGCGGGCCGCCTCAATGCCCCCCATAGCGGTAATAAAATCGGCCCACTTGCCCGTATCGGCGGCGCGGCGGGCAGGCTCAATAATCGGATTACGACTGGCTTCGCGAATGCGGCGTAACTGGCGCCACACTTCCACACTGGGGCCGCCGATTTGCTGAAACTGACGTACGTTCCACAAACTGGCCCAAGCGCCCACAGCTTGAGCTGAGGTATTAACGGCTTCTTGGGCCTCGTCATCCCAATCCATGTTGAAACCATCGATGTTTTTACTTATGTACTTAGCGATGTAACCGGTGGCGCTGCCGAGCTCTTCTTTTATTTCTTTCCAGTCGAACCGGGCGCGATAGCCTTTGCGGCCCAATTCTTCGCGATCGTGCTGAATGGCGTACTGGCGTAGCACCGAACGCAATAACCGGCGCTGGTTAGGTTGTACAAACACCAGCATGTGCCAGTGCGGCGTGCCATCGTGATGCGGCTCGACCACCCGAAAACCAAAGCGACGAATACCCAACCGGTCTAACTTGGCGCGGGCTTTTTCCCACTGCTTGCAGAGGTATTTTTGTGTTTGCTTAGGGGTAAATCCTTGGTACTTCTTGTTTTGGATAGTCTTCACCCAGTTTTCTAGCTTTTCCCCGTTTTTTGCCTTGCGCTTGTTATCCACCACAGACCAGGCGTGATATTTACTCGGCGCGGTCCAGGTATAAAACTCACCTACTAAGCCTTCTTCTTCGGCCAAGTCTTCAAAGCCACGCATGCGCACCATCAACTCCATGCGGCGTATTTCGGGGTTGGCCACGCTGGCTTTCACGGCTTCGGCCAACGGAATCTCTAATTCCAGCTCGGGGTTAATGGCATACATGGTTTTCAACCACGCCATGCCCGCGCGTTTACGCTGTTGGTGATCTTTGAGGGCGTGATTAGACACGTAGGCACTTACACCACGGCGAACGCGACCCACCAAAATAGCTACATGCTCGGCGTACTGACGCCATGCGCGGGTGACTTGGCGCTGCCACCACTCATAGTCTTGTAACCGCATCAAGGCACTGGCGGCCATTTCTAATTGGCGATCGGTTTGTGGGCCATCAAATTGAGGGAGTAGCGGAGAGATACCCCATTGATTAGCTGGCACCATGGCAGCCTTTAGTACGACCTCAGCATTTACCTGACGGGTAAAATCAGCGCTATGTTGGAGAATGATACTGGTGCAACGGTTCGACCACTCGCGGGCAATGTTGGCTCTGCCCAGCTCACTGGAAACCATACGCAAGGGTAGGGGGAAGCGGGCAGCATGCTCTTTAATGCTAGCCACTGACGTACGCAGCCAAGCGTTTACGCCCTTTGGCTTATGGCCTTTTTTGAGCCGGTTTTGATAGTGGGCGAACAAAGCACTGCCAGCATGATCGTCAACTTCACTCAGCAGTTGGCCTGCCCAACGTAAGTTTTCACGCAGGTGATGTTCGGTAAACAGGCTTTCGATTACATCGGTACCCGCCACTTTGCGTGAGGCTTCTTTCTCGGGCGCTGCGAACAGCTGAGCCACGTCTTGGTCAAATTCTGGATAAGTAAGGCAAAGGCTCATAGCACCACCTCACCAAGCTGGTGAATGGGGGCCACTTTGCGCCACCAGTTGCCGATGGCGCGGCCAATGTTAGTTACCCCTTGGCCCAGTGACTGCCAATACAAACTACGGATGGTGCCAAGGATGATCAGTAGGCGAGTGCGGTCGGCACCTTCTTCAAAGCACTGTTTCCAGCAGCGCCAAAAATCAGCCTTGGCGTGGCGCCAATGCAGTCGGAAGTGATCGGCTGGGCGAAGAATGTCAGACATTACACATCCCTCCGCACACGGCCAAAGGTGAACACCAGCATTTGGATGCGTACCGAGTTGCGTGATGGCAAGCTGTTCTGTTTGCACTTGCTGCTGACTGCGGTGTTGGCTGCCTCTTCTACAGCCACGACCGCAAAAATATCAAGGCCTGAGGCGCGAGCCGCGGTAAAGGCTTGAGCCTTTCCTTCTTGCGCTAAAGGGGAGCAACTAAAAACACCGGCACCGTGACCGTCTCTCTTGTTAACTCTGGCCACGGCATAAAACTGACGAAACAATTCACGTTCAGTCATGGCAAGCCTCCAAAATTTGGTTACGAACGGCGGCCAAGCTGCGGGCGTGACTTTCGGCATATTTACGATGAACAGCAGCTGAAAGCAGGTACTGCGTGGCTTGCTTCCGGCGTCCTCCCATTCTGAAGCTGGCAGCCATATCAATATTGAGTTTGGCGGTGCCAATATGCCGCTCTTTCAATACGGCTTTGTAAATCAGCTCATCCATGAGTGGCTGCATCAGGTCACGTTTGAGGGCGATTGTTTCTTGATTATGTGTTTTCACGCTTCCACCCCCACCACTGAAACTGGCGATATAATGCGGTGCTGTTCTAGCTGGTTTTTGCAGTCAGAAATGGCGCGATATAGTGCCGCGTATTGATTGCGATAGGCGACTTCGGCTAACGCCTCTAGTGCGGTTTCGGTTTGTAGCTCAATGCTGTTGGCCATGCCTTTGGCGGCATGTTGATTGAACAAGGTGATGTACTCATTCGCCAATTGGCGTAGCACAGTAATTTGTTGCATAATCGGGTTGTTCCTTTGGTTCAAAAAGTAACGTTATGAAAAGCCCTGTCAGTTCCCGCTGACGGGGCTTTTTGCTTTTATAAGCTGCAAGCGGTTGTCTAACTGCCGGGCTTGCTGGTTTAACCTCATGCGACCAAGCTGCTCGGTGCGCGCTTGTTGTTGCTGAGTGGGGGGCCGCTCGGCCTTAAATTTGCCTGCTTGGCGCCACTCTTGCGGGTCGGTGGTGGTTACCACCTGTATGCCGGTCTTCATTGCTACCAATGCCACGCGAATTTGTTCGCGCTCGTCACTGGTCATGTCTTCTATTGCCATCTCTGCGTAAGTGCTGGGCCTGAGCTTGGCGCCGTAACACAACATGGCGCGTTGCTGCAGGCTGAGCCGTGACCATTCAGACGCAACGCGGCTCTTACCCAATTGCTCACGAATGGCAGCAATTGCCTGAGCTGCCGTAATCGCGGCTGCGGTGCTCGTCATGTGCGGGTGCTGAGTTGCCATTTGCTTACTCCTTATTTTTTCTGGTGCTTGCTAGCCAGTGCCACAAACGACGGCGGGCTTTAGGTTTAGTGGTGCGACGCTGAGGAATGATGACCAGCTCTCGGCCATCGACTATCACAACTGCGCGGCGCTTAAGTAATCTGGCGGTGTTAATCATGCTAAGTCCTTACGACGAATGGGTAAGTGAACGTGCGGGTTAGGGCAGGCGCTTGGGCTGATGGTGTATAGCGCTTCGCTTACTTCTGCCCAGGTAAAGCCACAATCCACATTTGAGCACTGCAACTTAGTAATGCGGCTCAGTTTTGACTGCGCTTCGCTGGTGCGAATGCGTGAGAACCAACCGCAGTGCAAACAGGCACGTCGCTCACTGGCTCTCGGTGGGTTAAACCGTTTGGGTGACTTCTTCATGCGCGACCACCGCATTCGCCCTGGCCATTGCGAGCGCACTCGCAGTTGGCACCTACTTGGCACATGGTGGCCATGGCATCTAAATATTTGCGGGAGACCAAAGATATCCCCACGCTATTAAACAGTTCATCGATGCGCTCAATGGTTACGCCCTGTTGGCCGGATAAGAAGCGGCTGATGTTGGAATCATCCCAACCGGTGGCTGCTTTTACGTCGTGGCGCTGATTGCTGTTGAGGGCGGCGCGGAGCAGTTGCTCTACGCGGCCATCTACTTTTTTTATGGTTGTTGTAGTCATGAGCATTCCCCTGCAAAAAACCGTGCGTGTTGTTGTTTTTGGTACCAGTTAGGCTGATTGCTGAGTTGATATGGGCGCTCTAACTCCCTTACCAATCGCTTTTATCTCAAAGGCTTCAATGGCAGATCCTTCATCGTC
>JAHLFI010000047.1 GCA_018883865.1 Candidatus Oceanisphaera merdipullorum | reverse complement strand
GGTTGTGCTCTACCACTGAGCTATTCCCGCAGACTTACTTAACACTTTTACTTCCAAACACCGGTCTGGTGAACCCATGTCTTTTTAATTTGGAGCGGGAAACGAGATTCGAACTCGCGACCCCAACCTTGGCAAGGTTGTGCTCTACCACTGAGCTATTCCCGCAGACTTACTTAACACTTTTACTTTCAAACACCGGTCTGGTGAACCCATGTCTTCCTAATTTGGAGCGGGAAACGAGATTCGAACTCGCGACCCCAACCTTGGCAAGGTTGTGCTCTACCACTGAGCTATTCCCGCAAAATCTGCTTTTACTTAAATCTGGCTTTGCAGCCCTGTAACCGGTGGCGTTAATAATTACCAGTGGCTACGGGATGCGAATTATACGAGCGGAGTGTTCTAATGCAAGTCCTTTTTTAGTCTTAGGCTACCGTTTGGCTACTTACTCGACAAATCCGCCCTTTTTGCTTAAATATTGCGCTTAGATCTTAAAAACAGTCTTACGATAAAACTGCAGCTCGGCTATCGACTCACGAATATCGTCCAATGCTTGATGACTGCCTTTCTTAATGAATTTTTCTAACAACTCAGGCTGCCAACGACGTACCAGCTCTTTAATGGTGCTCACATCTATGCTGCGATAATGGAAAAAGGCTTCCAGCTCCGGCATATGGCGCACTAAAAAACGACGGTCTTGACCTATGGTGTTACCACACAAGGGTGAGGTCTGCTCTGGCACCCATTGGCGTAAAAACGATAAGGTTTGCGCTATGGCTTCCCCTTCGCACACCTGACTGGCTTTAATGCGTGCCACTAGGCCGGAATTGGTGTGAGTGTTCACGTTCCAGGCATCCATTTTGGCTAACTCGGTATCATCTTGATAAATCGCCAACACAGGACCTTCTGCCAAGATGTTCAACTCTTTATCGGTAATGATGGAGGCGATCTCGATGATCTTATGTTGTTCAGGCTCAAGACCGGTCATTTCCAGATCGATCCAAACCAGATTTTCTGCATGTACGCTCATATTATCTCGCAAAGCTTAAGTGGCAATAAGGGCAAGTTGAAACAGGAAAGTGTATCATAGCGGCTTATAAATACCGATTTAGGAATATCATGACCAAGAGAAAAAAGCTCAACCAAGGCCAGTCGCGGCGGGTCAGTGATAATCACAACCGCCGCCTCAAGCGCAATGCCGCCGACACCATAGATGACAGCCAGTTGGGCCCACAACAAGATGGTTTAGTGATCAGCCGCTTTGGCCAGCACGCAGATATAGAAGACAGCGAGCAGCAAATTCATCGCTGCAACTTAAGACGCACCATCGGCTCTATCGTCACCGGCGATAAAGTCGCTTGGCGACCCGGCATAGACACCAGCCATGGCATTAGCGGTGTGGTGGAAGCCGTGCATCCGCGTAAAACCGTGCTCACCCGTCCCGATTTTTACGACGGCGTTAAGCCGGTGGCGGCCAATATCGACCAAATTGTGTTGGTCTCTTCCGTGCTACCAGAGCTGAGCTGTCATGTGATTGACCGCTATTTAGTGGCTGCCGAAGATGTAGATATGCCGCCCATGATAGTACTGAACAAGGTGGATTTATTAAGTCCACAAGAGCGCGCCCACGCAGAGCAACTACTGCAACGCTACGTCGATATTGGCTATCAAGTACTCTATGTCAGCTGCGATAGCGGCGAAGGGCTCGAAGAGCTAAAACAAGCATTCAACGACCACACCAGCATCTTCGTCGGCCAATCCGGTGTAGGTAAGTCATCCTTGGTGAATGCGGTGATGCCAGACGTAGAAGCCGTTACCGGTGCCGTATCCGATAACTCAGGGCTTGGCCAGCACACTACCACCACAGCCCGCCTCTATCATTTTCCTTCGGGTGGCTCACTGATTGACTCACCAGGGATCCGCGAGTTTTCACTTTGGCACTTGGCCCCAGAGCGAGTCGCTTGGTGCTTTCGCGAGTTTCGTGATTATCTGGGCGGCTGTCGTTTTCGTGACTGTAAACACGGCACGGATCCGGGTTGCTTGTTGCAAAATGCCAAAGATAATGGCGAAATACATCCCGAGCGCTTAGAAAGCTATCACCGTATCATGGCGGCCATGGCCGATAAACCGACGCGTCATCATCCTAATTCTCTGTAATTAATAACCCTAATAACTGCTCCCTAGATCTTACGACAGATGGGAGCATTTTTTTAAAAGCACGTTTTTGGAATACTTTTTTTGGAATCACTATGACGGATCATTTGAAGATTTTACTGCAATATTTAATGCCCAAGCACTTAGTTTCCCGCTTGGTAGGTCGCTTAGCCGCCAAAGAAGGCGGTCGCCTGCCGCAATGGCTGATCACCCGTTTTATTCGCCAATATAAAGTCAATATGAGCGAAGCGCTGCATGAAGATCCGGCGCACTACGCCAGTTTCAATGAGTTTTTTACCCGCGAATTAAAAGCCGATGCTCGCCCGTTAGTAGAGGGTGAGCAGGTGTTGGCCATGCCGGTGGATGGTGCCATCAGCCAATTAGCACCGATTCAGGAAGGTCGTATCATTCAGGCCAAAGGCCATGATTACAGTGCCCGCACCCTGCTCGGTGGCGACAAAGACTTAGCCGCACCCTTTATGGGCGGCGGCTTTGCCACCATTTATTTGGCGCCCAAAGATTATCACCGTATTCATATGCCACTCGATGGCGTATTAAAAACCATGATTTATGTGCCCGGCGAGTTATTTTCCGTCAATCCACTCACCGCCTCTCGCGTGCCGGAACTGTTTGCTCGTAACGAGCGGGTGGTGTGCTTATTTGATACCGCGGCTGGCCCCATGGCCTTGGTGTTAGTGGGCGCGACCATAGTAGCCAGTATCGAAACCGTTTGGGCCGGCACAATCACGCCGCCAGCCGGCAAGCGCATTCAGCGTTGGGATTATGCGCCAGAAACCGCACCACGCTTGGCCAAAGGCGACGAAATGGGTCGCTTTAAACTGGGCAGTACTGTGGTGTGTTTGTTTGCCCCAGGGCAAGTCAAGTTGGCTGAGCACTTAGTACCCGGCACCCCAACCCGCATGGGCACCGAATTTGGTACCCTTAATTCAGCAGCATTAACTCAGCATGAGCTAACAACTAGCTCGGCACAGGTTTAATCTGTGCTGCTGGCCGCACCCTGTCACGGTGCGGCCTACATTTTATTTTTAGTGAGAGCCGCCGTGTTTGCGCCCATTTTAGTTGTATTGGCCCTATTGTTTTCCGCCCCTATCTTTGCCGACCAAAGCGTGGCCGATATCGAAGCCATGTTGGCTGCCGTGCCGGAAGGGGAGCAACCTGAGCTTAAAAAACTGCGGGATGACTATAATCAGGCACTGCAACTGGTGCGTGAAGGCGATCGCTATAAAGAACAAGCCAAGGGTTATCAGTCCTTTATGGACAGCTACCCCATGGAGCTTAAAAAATTAGAGCAAGAACAAGCGAACCTTGCGCCCACGGATCTGGGCTATATAGCCAATCTGGATGAAGAAGCGGCCCAGCAAGAATTAGTAGAAACGCAAGCCCAGCGTTTAAATGTCCGGCGCCAGCGCGAAGAGTTGACCAACGCGCTCAATCTTCAAGAATTAAGCAACACCGGCCTACACGACTTGCTCGATGACTTGAACCAACAACTGCGTGACACCCAACAAGCCCTCGAGAAGCTGCAATTTACCGACACCCGAGGTCGCCAAGAAACCGCGACCCGCACCCTAGTGATGGCGCGCGAGCAACATCTCAAGAACCGCATTCAAGCGCTGGAACTAGAAGAGTTGTCGTCCAGCAACAAAGACACCATTAACCGTATCAAACTAGATATTCTGCAACGTCAGCTACAAGACTTAGACGCCAAAATAGAAGCCCTGCAACTTCGACAAAATGAACTGCGCCGCGCCACTACCCAAGCGGCGATTGAAGAAAGTGAGCGCTTGCTAGATGAAGTAGCAAGCGACTCTCAGTTACTCATAGAACAACAAACCATCAATCAGCAACTGTCGGCGCTGTTAAGTGAAAAAAGCCGTGACGTAGAAGCCCTACAACTTGAATATCAAACCGTAGAGCGTGGGGCCTCTGATTTGGCTGACATGAAAACCAACCTCAAGGAGCAACTCGAATGGCTGCAAGTCAGCCGTGGCTTTGGGGAAAACTTACGTAACCGACTCAGCGAATTACCCGATCCTTACTCCTTAGGGCAACTGGAAGCGCGTATCGTCCAAAGCCGTGTCGATAAATACGGCTATCAAGAAGCCCTCGACAACTTAAGAAATAATAATTATCGCACCGAGCTGCTGATCAGTGAGAAGGCCCAAGGCATTACCGAGTCGCAGCGGCTCCAAGTGGATGAGCTACTCGCCACCCAGCAGCGGTTGTTGGAGCGATTGGTGATTGCCACCGACAGTCAGATTCATGAACAAACGCGCTTAAAAGTGGCGTACAGCCGACAAAACAGTCAGTTGCAAGAGATACGCGCCCTAACCGATGAACGCTTATTCTGGCTACCTGACTTACGACCGATAAACGCCCAGTTTCCCAGCGCTATCATGGAAACCTTCGGCTGGTTGTTCACGGCATCAACCTGGACTGCTGTGCCGCAAACCTTAATGCAGCAAGGTGGTGCCAGCTTAATCTTGTATGGCCTAAGTTCACTGTTGGTCGTCTATTTAGGCGTCTTAAGTCGGCGCAGCCTGCGTGCTTACTTAGCGCGCATTAGTCCGCACATCGGTAACGTGACCCAAGACAGATACGATTACACCTTTAACACTTTGCTACTGAGCTTGCTCACCGCCCTGCCGATCCCGGCGCTCTTATCCCTGCTCGGAAATGCCATAAGCTCACCTTGGGCACCACCTGTGGTGCTGGCCTTGGCCCATGCCTTAACGCAACTTATGCTACCTGTTTTCATCCTGCTCTTTGCTCGTAATTTAATGATGAAAAATGGCTTGTTGATTGTGCACTTTAATCTACCTGAAGACAGGGTGCGCCGTATTTGGCGACAGTTTCAAACTCTGATGTTGTCCTTATTGCCCGCGCTATTCATTTTTTATCTGGCGCGAGATTATCGAGATTTCTCGGTATACGACACCCTAGGTCGACTCAGCTTTATCGCTATCTGCTTGCTGACTAGTCTATTTTCTTGGCGCATGTTTCGTGAAGACTTGCCGCTGTTAGTCTCACAGCCTCGCCAAGAGCGCCTCACCCTAGTCAACCATTTCTTATGGGCCGTGTTGATTATCTCGCCGTTACTCGCTTTAGTTGCGGCCTTAATGGGCTATTTATTTACCGCCCACACCCTGTTGCGCCAGCTAGAAGTGTCTGTGCTGGTGGGCATGGGATTCTTAATGTTTTATTACTTGGTGCGCCGCTGGATGCTGCTGCAACGCCGCCGCTTGGCTTTCGATCGCGCCAAAGCCAAACGCGCCGAGATCTTGGCGCAGCGTAAAGACAAAGATGAAACTTCAGACAACCAGCTAACCCCCAGCCCAGAAGCGGAAGCCGCCGCCGTAGACGAAGTGGACCTAGATACCATAAGTACTCAGTCACTCGGCTTATTGCGCTCCGCCCTTATGCTGGGCTTTATGCTTAGCCTAATGTTGTTGTGGTCTGAGATTAATACCGCCTTTAGTTTTCTCGACAGCATAGAGGTGTGGCAGGTATCCAGTACCTTGGCCGGCGAAGATGCGCTGTCACCCATTTCACTGAAAGACTTAGTGATCGCCTTGTTTGTGATCGTACTAACCTGGGTCACGGCGCGTAACTTGCCGGGCTTAATGGAGCTCAGTGTATTACAACATATCGACCTCTCGCCTGGCACAGGCTTTGCCATCACCACTATTTCTAAATATGTGGTGCTGATCATTGGCGCCTTTACCACCTTTGGTATGCTGGGCATAGATTGGTCGAAAACTCAGTGGCTAGTGGCCGCGCTCTCGGTGGGCTTGGGATTTGGTTTACAGGAAATTTTCGCCAACTTCGTGTCGGGCCTGATCATCTTATTTGAAAAACCAATCCGTATCGGCGATACCGTCACCATACGCGATCTGACTGGCTCTATTTCTAAGATTAAAACGCGCGCCACCACCATCGTCGACTGGGACCGACGGGAAATTATCGTGCCTAACAAAGCCTTTATTACCGAACAGTTTGTTAACTGGTCATTATCAGATGCTATTACTCGGGTACGCCTGATGGTACGAGTGCGGCTGGATGCGGATATCGAATTAGTGCAGCGCATTACCCATGAGGCCATAGCCGAGTGCAGCGGCATATTAGACACACCCGTACCTGAGGTATTTTTAGTGGAGTTGACCGACTCTGCTTTGGTCTACGAAGTGCGAGTGTACGTGGAAGACATGAGCCACCGTATGCCCATGACCAATGAGCTGCATAATTTATTACTGAAGCGTCTGCGTGAGCACGATATTAAAATTCCCCATCAGCAGGTGGATATTCGCCTTTTGGGTAGTCACCCAGCGGCAGCAATGGTACAGGCCGGATTGTTGCAGCCGACTGAGGTGAATAACGCCACATCAACGCAGCCAAAGTCTAAAGGTGTCGCGCAACAAGTTCCCCCTAAAGCCAGCGAATAATGCGCGTTTATTAGGGTAGAGCCGTCATAGCCCAACTCAAGGAGAGCGAATGAACTTTACCCTCAAACAACTGCGGCTGTTTGTTAGTGTGGCGGAAAATGGCAGCTTAAGTCGCGCCGCAGAATTGCAAGCCATGACCCAGTCGGCAGCCACCATGGCGCTGCAAGAGCTGGAGCGTCAACTCAGTCACCCGTTATTTGACCGCGTGGGGCGGCGCCTGAAACTCAATGCATGGGGACTCTGGCTCCTGCCCCGCGCGCAAAAGATGTTAGCGGACTGCTACCAAATAGAACAAGGCTTCAATGGCCACAGCCCCATCGCCGGTCAATTACGTTTAGGCGCCAGTCACACCATAGCCGATTACTGGATCCCACAGCTTATCGACGACAGCGCCGAGCGCTATCCCCGTTTGGATATTCGGCTCAGCGTTAATAACACCCACAGTCTGTTGCAGCAGCTTTATAGCGGCCAGTTAGAAATGGCGTTAATTGAAGCCCAAGTGCAAGAGAAATGGCTCAAATTGGAGCCTTGGTGCCAAGATGAACTGGTAATAGTGTGCAGTGCCAAGCACCCTTTGTATCATGCCAGTACCGTGACACTTAGCCAGCTGACCGAGTGTGAATGGATATTACGCGAGCCGGGCTCTGGTACTCGTAATACGTTCGAGCAAGCCTTAAAGGGCCGCCTGTCGCCGTTGAATATTCGCCAAGAATACCCCCATCTGCCCACCATTAAACGCCTGTTGCAATCTCGCCCTTGGCTCAGCTGCATGTCACGCTTAACAGTGAGTGATGAATTAGCCAATGGCGATTTAGTCTCCTTGCCGGTGGAGGACTTATCCTTAACGCGCTTCTTTTACTTTGCTTGGCATAAAGACCGCGGCGATCACCCCTCTCGCCTCGCACTCATGGAGCTGGCCCAACAGATGTTAAGTAAATCCTCATCTTGAGTGACCCGTTAGCTTAAGCACACTTCCACCAGATTTAAGCGCGCGTCACCGGAAAGGCGATCACTTGCTCTAAACTTTTTGCACCCAGCGCCAACATCACTAAGCGATCCACCCCCAACGCCACACCGGCGCATTGCGGCAAGCCATGATTTAATGCCGCCAACAAATACTCATCAATGGGCCGCTTCTTTAAGCCTCGCGCAGCACGCTCTTGATTATCCTGTTCGAAGCGCCGACGCTGTTCATCTGCATCAGTCAGCTCATGAAAGCCATTAGCTAGCTCTATCCCCTTAAAATACACCTCAAAGCGCTCCGCAACGCGCGGGTCTTGGGGGCTAATCCGCGCTAAAGCGGCTTGGCTGGCAGGAAAGTCATAAACAAAACACGGCACCTGCTGGCCGATACGCGGTTCTACGCCCACCGCAAACAACAACTGCAATAGCGTGTCTCTGTGATCTTCGATGGCCAGTAAATCATCGGCACCTAAGCCAAGGCCGGCGCTGCGCAGTTCATCTAATGAGGCGGTAAGAGGGCACACCTGCAAGGTGTCCATAAAAGCCTGTTGATAGGTCATTCTGCTGGGAGCCGCCACGGCCAATACCCGCTGTAGTAAATCGGCCATTTCATCCATGAGTTGTAGATGGTCAAAGCCGGGGCGATACCATTCCAGCATCGTAAACTCTGGGTTATGCAGTCGGCCTGCCTCTTCGTTACGATAAGCCTTCGCCAATTGATAAATAGCGCCGTAGCCTGCGGCCAGTAGTCTCTTCATGTGAAATTCAGGCGAGGTTTGCAGATAAAGCGCCAAGCCATCGCCATGACCTGGGCCCACGAAGCGAGTGGTAAAATTATGCAGGTGTACATCGGTCACGCCGGCGCTGGCCATGGTAGGGGTGTCTACTTCCAGCACCTGACGCTCGGCAAAAAACTGGCGAATATGCGTTAATATTTTTGCTCTTTTTTGCAGAGCATCTAAAGTCGCCGTGGGCGGCCAAGCAGCAGTCATGGGTCAATCCTAAATAACGGAATCTTACCCTTAACTGACCTTTAAGGGAAAGTCGATGCGTGATAGAACAACGAAAATTCGGCTTTGGTTTTTAACTCAAACATCATAAGAAAATACCGAGCCTTATACCTCTCAGCATTAGACTCGCAGGCAAGAGTAAACGGGATATATTTACCTCACAGGCTCCTCATCCTGGTTTCTGCTAACTTACAGCTCGGCGCAATCCAGCGGATTGTTCGAGGTGCTGTGCGCCTGATTATTTGGCAAGTAAACCCCTTTAAGCTCAACTTTATTACCTTCAGGATCATAAACATACATAGATAACCCCTCGCCTTGGGCACTGATACGTGACGTGGCGGGTTCGTGGATCACGCCATTTTTTCTGAAGTAGGCGCTTAACGCCTCGGCGTCGAAGGCTGAAACCAATAAACAGAAATGATCCATATTCGCTTTACACTGATCTGGCGTGCCGCCGTCTGCGCCTAACGGCCCTTGAACATCAACTAAATCGAGTACTTGGTTGCCCACGCGCACTTGATAAAAGCCCAAATCTGCCACTTCACGATCCAGCTTACAGCCGAGTATCCGACAATAAAAATCCAACATCCGTATCGGCTGTCGGACTCTTAACACCAAATGATCTAGCCCGACTACCTCAAACATCACCTTAGCCATCCCTCTATTCCTCACCACAAGCGCCTGTCCATAATACAAAAGTAGGTTAAAATAACGGCAAACACCCTCAATCATAGACGCTTACTAGGTTTAACCGCCTCTATTGACTCTTACAGGGCATTTAATTCCTGAATTTGGAGTCAAGAGTGTTGCAAAATATTTTCATCGTCCTAGAATGCTGAAAACCGGGGGCCTAAGAAACTCCCGGTTTTTTTGTGCCTGTCACTCACTCAAGGGAATATCCCAATGCGTATTGAAGAAGACTTGAAACTGGGCTTTAGCGATGTACTTTTTCGTCCTAAGCGCTCGACCCTCAATAGCCGTTCTCAAGTAGAGCTCAACCGCGAGTTTTTGTTTAAACATTCTGGTCGCAGCTGGTCTGGCGTGCCCATTATTGCCGCCAACATGGATACGGTCGCCACCTTCGAGATGGCCCACGCCTTGGCTAAACATGACATTCTTACCGCCGTTCACAAACACTACTCGGTAGATGAGTGGCAGGCCTTTGTTAACGCCCAAACGTCAGACATTCTGAAACACGTCATCGTCTCCAGCGGTATTTCTGATGCAGACTTTGAAAAACTGCAGCAAGTGTTGGCGCTGTCCGATGAGCTGACCTTTATCTGCATCGACGTGGCCAACGGCTACAGCGAACATTTCACCGCGTTTGTGAGCCGTGCCCGTAAGCAGTTTCCGAGCCACACCATTATCGCCGGTAACGTAGTAACAGGTGAAATGGTAGAAGAGCTGATTTTATCCGGTGCCGACATCGTCAAAGTGGGTATAGGTCCCGGTTCTGTGTGCACCACCCGCGTTAAAACCGGTGTAGGTTATCCACAGCTGTCTGCCATTATCGAATGTGCAGATGCGGCCCATGGCTTAAACGGCCAGATCATAGGTGACGGCGGTTGTACTTGCCCAGGCGACGTAGCCAAAGCCTTTGGTGGCGGTGCTGATTTCGTGATGTTAGGGGGCATGCTGGCCGCCCATGAAGAATGTGGTGGCGAGCTGGTTGAGCGCGATGGCAAAACTTACATGAACTTCTACGGCATGAGCTCATCCAGTGCCATGGGTAAGCACTCGGGTGGTGTAGCTAAGTATCGCGCCGCCGAAGGTAAAACCGTGCAACTGGCTTATCGTGGCCCGGTAGAAGACACCATTCAAGATATCTTGGGTGGCGTACGCTCCACTTGTACCTATGTCGGTGCCGCTCGCTTAAAAGAGCTGACCAAGCGCACTACCTTTATCCGTGTACGTGAGCAAGAAAACAACGTCTACGGAAAAGAGTAAATAAAGCGGTCAGCTGTCACACAAAAACGGCGCCTAAGAAGGCGCCGTTTTTTATAAGCAAAGTAATAAATTTACTTTACGCGTGATACGTATTCGCCAGAGCGAGTGTCGACTTTCAACACTTCACCGATTTGGATAAACAGCGGTACACGTACTACGGCGCCAGTAGCCAAGGTCGCAGGCTTGCCACCGGTACCGGCTGTGTCGCCTTTGAGACCTGGGTCGGTTTCAACCACTTCTAGCTCTACGAAGTTAGGTGCCGTCACCGAGATAGTGCTGCCATTCCATAAGGTCAGGGTGCACACATCTTGCTCTTTCAGCCACAGCTTGGTATCGCCCACGGCTTTTTCATCGGCAGCCAATTGCTCGAAGGTGGTGTTATCCATAAAGTGGTAAAACTCACCATCGTTATACAGATACGCCATTTCCATATCGACTACGTCGGCTGCATCATAGGTGTCGCCAGACTTAAAGGTTTTTTCCAGCTGCTTGCCATTAAGTAGACGACGCAGTTTAACGCGGTTGAATGCTTGACCTTTACCGGGCTTAACAAATTCGTTTTCGATGATAGCGCAAGGCTCACCGTCCAACATAATTTTTAGGCCAGCGCGGAAATCATTGGTATTATAAGAGGCCATGTTACCCTCGTGAGTTTGACAGAGTTGCAGAAAATGCCGGCAATCATACCCCTAAAACAGGGAAGTTTACATATCAACTGGCAAAAAGAACTGGCCCAGGCGTTTACTTCTCCCGAGCAGTTATTAGCGTATTTGGCGCTAGATCCCGCGCCTTGGCAAGCGGGTTTTGCCGCACGGCGCCTGTTTCCGATGCGCGTGCCGCGTCCCTTTGCCGAAAAAATGGTGAAAGGTGATGCAAACGATCCCTTATTACGCCAAGTATTGCCGCTTGGCGATGAATTTAATGAGGTAGCCGGTTTTGTTAAAGACCCGTTAGATGAGCACGACAGCGCCCTGCCCGGCCTTTTGCACAAGTATCGCTCGCGAGTCTTACTTGTGGTGCGCGGCGGCTGTGCCATCAATTGCCGCTATTGTTTTCGCCGCCACTTTCCCTATGCCGAGAACAGCCCAGATCAAGCAGGCTGGCAAGAAGCACTGGCTTACATAGCCGCTCATCCCGAAATTAACGAAGTGATTCTTTCTGGCGGGGATCCCTTGATGGCCAAAGACGGGCATTTAGCTCGCCTCTTTAACGAGTTAGCGGCTATTCCTCACCTTAAGCGCCTGCGCATTCACACGCGTCTACCCGTGGTGATCCCCGCTCGCCTCACCGATGAATTACGCCAATTGCTAAGCTCGAGTCGCCTGCAAACCGTCATGGTACTGCACATTAACCATGCCAATGAGTTAAATGAGGATTTGAGTCTGCGACTCGACGGCTGGCGCCAAGCGGGCATTACCTTGCTTAATCAAAGCGTACTGCTGGCCGGCGTGAATGACGATGTACAAACTTTATGCGAGTTATCGGAGCGGCTATTTAGCGCCGGTATCTTGCCTTATTATTTACATCAGTTAGATAAAGTAGCGGGTGCGGCACACTTTGCGGTCGATGACCATACAGCCAAAGCGCTGATGGCTGAGCTGTTGGCCGAATTACCGGGCTTTTTAGTGCCAAAGTTAGTACGTGAAATTGGCGGAGAAACCAATAAAACACCGATTGATTTAGGCTTAGAGCCAGACGTTAGTTAAATATCATTACTTAAACAAACCAAGGAATTCCCATGCACGACGCCGTTACTACTAAGTTAAATGACACCCTCAAAGAGCTATATCATATGGCCATTGATGCGGATAAAAAGCTGGCTGAGCTACGTACTAAAGGCCAAGCCAAGTTCAGTGCCGTATTGCGTGAAGACAGTCAATTTATCACTCATGCCGATCATTTTATGCCCTACGTGGCTGAGCTGGCGGAGGAATTAGAAATACTCGTCACCGTCAGTGAGCAAGAGTATCAAGCTCTCTTGTCGCGCATGGTACATAAGATTCAGTTACTGGCCGAAACCCTGCAGCAATTTAATAACCTGCCAAAGGCTTGAGACCAACACACAACTGTAAGCCCTACGCTATACGACAAAAGAACGGCTCTTAGTGAAACTAACCTAAAGCGTACGGCCTGTCTCTTAGTCACAAGTCAGTAAAGCACGACGATGCCGTGGTTTGCCTCCGTCAACTCGCTTAAGCTGCCTCCATGCGGCGCTCGTCAAATGCCATCCATGGCATTTGACGGTTGACTCCGACAATGCCCTCGGCCTCTTGCGGTGATATGGAGCCAGCAGAGAGTACCAACAGCTAGCTTTGAACCAAGTGGGAAGGTAGAGGGCGTCGGCTCAGCCGACCATCCGCGCCAAGGATGGCGCGGCTTGAGCCCCCATGGATGGGTTTACGGCGAGTCGGAGGAGCAGTGCGCTCTGCCTGACATCGCCATTAAGCACAACAAAAAGAGGTGACTAAGAGACAGGCGTAAGGC
>JAHLFI010000005.1 GCA_018883865.1 Candidatus Oceanisphaera merdipullorum | reverse complement strand
GAGCTAATAAAATGGTTGACTCGTCCCAAGGAACAGGGAGGGCTGGCTCTGGCCGCCGCGCGTGCCAGTCAGGTGATGCTGATGATCCAGTGCCTGTGGGAAGGCATTGTGGTGCGCCGTACCCGCGATCCTGATCTGGATACCGAAGAACTCAAAGCCGGTCTGGAGCTAATACTGCCACTGTTGTTGCACCCAGCCCCTGCCTAGTCGGCTCCGACTTGCAGTAAAAACGGATGCCTATGTCCGCTTACTGTGCGCAAAAAATGCCCTCCTTCCCTACATATTCTGGCCGCTTTAATCGGCGGCTAGTTCCTGATAATGACGAACTTTGCAACGCACAGCGACACATAAACCCTATTTAGCTATTGGTTTAGCTCGGGTAGTTGATCGCAGCGGTAGTTGCATACAAACATCAAGCATAACCTGACACCGCCAGACGCTACATTCGCAGCAGAACATTTAGCGACAAAATATGCACTTAGTTAAACCACAACCTGTCCCATTGTTTTATAAATGAGTATACGAATTCTAAAAACTTGGGTTTCCTGAATGAAATTTAAAATCCTCATCTGGTGATTGGATCAGCTCTCCTTCTACTTCTCGGAAAAGCGCAACCCTATCAGAAATATCATGACCCGTTATCTGTTGTGCTAATGCTAAATAGTCTTGGTAATGACGGGCTTCCGAGCGCAGTAATGAGACATAGAATTTACCGATTTTAGGCGGGAGATATGGGGCAAGCTTGGCGAACCGCTCACAAGAGCGGGCTTCGATAAATGCACAAACGATAAGCTTATCTACCAAGGCTTCTGGCTCAAAGGTCCTGACTTTTTTTAGCATCATCTTGGCATACCGTGAAGCAGGTATAGGGTCATACTGAATTTGGTTTTCTTCAATAATTTCTAATACTTGATAAAAGTGGTGCAACTCTTCACGGATCAGTAACACCATCTTATCGATCATATCTTGCCCATAAGCACAGTCAGGACGGGCTTTGATTAACTTTGATAAGACGTTTTTACCTTTGAGGCTGGTAAGGCTACCCACTCGGGTATAAGCAAATTGTTCATAAGGCTCAATCATCTTTGATATGTCACTAATGCCTTCTTCTGTTAACGCATAGCGTTTAAGTAAGAACATGGCACTTTGCGCGGCTTTTAATTCACAGAGTAAATGATCACGTAAAATGAGGCTTAAGTTTTCAGGCCGCTTAGCTTGTTCGAGCCAAGCATCCGGAGTTGCGCAACGTAAAAAAGCGTGGATAGGTGCCAGTAATTCGCTGAATTCATTTTTTACATACGAAGTAGACTGAGCGTCTAATGCCGTGTCTAACAATATGTCTGATGACGAGTCTAAAGAAGAGTGCTGCAGCATAAAATGTCCTTATGGAGCCGAGTGGCAGATTTACATCAGGTGCCATTTTAACACTAACGATTGCCGTTCGCCCTCGTGGCGCGCACTTTAAGAAGGTTGATATTGCGCAATGTTTTGCCAGCCGTGTCAGCTGTCGGTAAACTAGGCGCATATTTGTTGCTTGGATTACTGCCTTATGAAACAGCTCGCTGAATTTCTACCTCTGATCATCTTTTTTGTGGTCTACAAAACCGTCGATATCTATGCGGCAACCGGCGCCTTGATGGCCGCAACTTGTCTCCAAATGCTGGTGTTTTGGGTTAAAAATAAAAAGTTAGAGAAGATGCATCTGGTTACCTTAGTCTTGGTGCTGTTTTTTGGCGGCCTGACTATGTTTTTTCAAGACGATGCCTTTATCAAATGGAAAGTCACCGCAGTGAACGCGCTGTTTGCCATCGGCTTACTGGTTAGTCGCTATGGCTTTCAAAAAAATCTGATCAAGCAGATGTTGGGCAAAGAAATGACGCTGCCCGATGTTATTTGGGATAAAGCGAATGTGGCTTGGGCGCTATTTTTTGTTATCTGTGGCGGACTCAACGTCTATGTAGCCTTCAATATGCCCCAAGAAGTATGGGTTAACTTTAAGGTGTTTGGGCTGCTAGGCATGACACTGATCTTTACCTTTGCCACCGCCATTTACTTGTACCGCCAGCAGCAAGCGCTAGAAAACAAACCACAAATTTAGTCTTAACTCCCGTTATCAGGCTGCATTCAGCCTGTTTCACACTTATGCAATCAAACAAGATAAGGACGCTTTATGTGGTATGTGATTTTTGCTCAAGACAATCCCAATAGTTTAGCGCTGCGTCAAAGTGTACGCCCTGCGCACTTAGGACGTTTACAAGCCCTCGCCGCTGAAGGCCGTTTACTGGTGGCTGGCCCTAACCCCGCCATAGATACAGAAGACCCAGCAGATGCAGGCTTTACCGGCAGTACCGTAATCGCCGAGTTTAGCTCACTGGAAGTCGCCCAAGCTTGGGCGGATGCAGATCCCTATGTGGCGGCTGGTGTGTATGCCTCTGTGATCGTAAAACCATTCAAGAAAGTACTGCCTTAACTTCTCTTTGTTAACCATCTGTACTCTTGCAAAACCGGCTTAGGCCGGTTTTTTATTTTACTGTTCTCACCTTACTCAGTGTTTAATAGCTGCATCTCACCCATAATCCATCTCTTTATCTTGTTGCTGCCTTTTGTCTCGCCCTACTTCGCAGCTCATTTATTGGCCAAATCAGGATTTATAGGCAAGGCTTCAAGGTGTCCAAAGGACAAATGACACTAACTTCATCAAGGAGTGATGAGCATGAACAAGACACTAGTAGTCAGTATACTCATGAGCTTATTAGCCCTATCCAGCCCCACTCTCGCCCAAGCCCCACAAGGTGCGAGCCAACCTAAAGCAACAACATCAAAACCCGCCAGCAGCAGCCAAGCTCAAGCGGCTCCCAGCGCTGTGATCACCAGTATTAATATTAATACAGCCACCGCAGAACAGTTCACTCAGCTCAGTGGCATAGGAGCCAATAAAGCCGCGGCTATCATAGCTTACCGAGAAAAAAACGGCCCTTTTACATCGGTTGAAGACTTAACTAAAGTGAGTGGCATAGGACCTGCCACCATCGAAAAGAATCGCCATCTACTCAGCAATTAAGCATCCAGTCAGTTAAACAAACCTTACGGCCGCATTAGCTTTAAAAACAGACATCCAGGCATACACAGACTGTCTAGGCCCTCTCATATGGTGGAGAGGGCCGCAATTGGTTATCATAAGTGTCCTTGTCTTAATTAGATGGTGCCCATGCCTACCAATCCGCCCAAACAGACCCCGTATATCCACACTCCGATTAAAAATGAGCAGCCCAGAGTGATCCGCAAGGCCGTGATCCCAGTAGCAGGCCTTGGCACGCGTATGCTGCCTGCCACCAAAGCCATTCCAAAAGAAATGTTGCCGGTGGTAGACAAGCCGTTAATCCAATATGTGGTCAATGAAGCGGTACGCGCAGGCATTAAAGAAATCATTCTGGTGACACACGCCAGTAAAAACTCCATTGAAAACCATTTCGATACCAGTTTTGAATTAGAAGCCACACTGGAAAAACGTGTTAAACGCCAGCTGTTAGCCGAGGTAAAACGCATTTGTCCGCCTGATGTGACCATAATGCAAGTTCGCCAAGGAGAAGCAAAAGGCTTAGGTCATGCCATCTTATGTGCCCGTCCTTTAGTGGGCGATGCCCCTTTTGCTGTTTTACTGCCCGATGTATTGATTGATGATGCTAGCTGCGATTTAAGCCAACATAACTTGGCAGCCATGCTCCAAGCCTTTAGTGACACCGGACACAGTCAGATTTTGGTGGAGCCGGTAGCCCCGCAGCAAGTGGACCAGTTTGGTATCGTCGACATTGGCGACTCCCCATTGGCACCTGGCGAGTCGGCGGCGATTCAAACCATGATTGAAAAACCCCATCGCGACGAGGCACCTTCTAACTTGGCCGTGGTTGGTCGTTATGTATTATCTGCGGATATTTGGCCGCTGTTAAGCAAGACGCCTCTAGGCAAAGGGGATGAAATTCAATTGACCGATACCATTGCCATGCTGATGGAGCAAGAGCCAGTGGATGCCCATCACATCACAGGTAAGAGCCATGACTGCGGCAATAAATTAGGGCTAATGATAGCTAACATTGAGTATGGTTTGCGTCACAGTGAGATAGGCAAAGACTTAAATCATTACTTAAAACAACTTAAACTCTAATTGTTTGCGAGTTAACGTAGCCAGTTTGAGAGGAACCAGGCGTGACCTTGGTTGCGTGGCCTTGGTTGCGTGAGATGGGCTGCATAATATCCGTTAACGCTAATAATGGTCACTTAACCGAGATCACAATCCTAGATTTTTCCGCCGCTTTTACGGTAGCGGCGTACCTAGCGCTTAATATAGAGACGGTTCACGGGCAAAAAAATATGGGCGCATGTAAATTATAAAATAACCGCCACGTCATGAAACACCCCATTTTGCACAGCCATTATGAGGTATACTTTGGCGCATTACGCAGCATGCGTTTTTATTACGTACTCATTTTATTTGGTAGATTTTTATTTGGTAAGAGTGGCACTATGACACCGGCAGAATACCAAGCGCTCACTTCCCCCACCTTATCCCACCCCGCGCGCAGCCTATATCAGCTTTACCTGCAGCATCAGGCGTTGGGCGATAAGACACAGCCTCTCGATTATCCTTTACTGGGCAAGGCATTAACCGTGCAAGGTAAAGGTGAATATAGCTATCGGGTAACGCCGGCGACGCTCAGTGGCTTAGTGGAAGAGCTAATGGCGGTGGGCTTGCTGAGCTTGCAACATAATCCGCATCCGCAGCATTTTCATGGCGCCATATTTTCATTACCACTTAAGCATTTACAAGGCTTAGCTCCGCTACCGTCACGCCAATTTGCCATGCATGCAGACTGGCGGCCGGATCAGCAATTTGCCGGTTTGGCCCGCTTATGCGGACTACTGGACAGTAGCCTAGATGAAATAGAGTTAGGGGAATTTATTGCCTATTGGCTGGGCCGGCCGGAAGTATTTGAAAATCAGCATCAATGGATGCTGAAATTAGTGCGTAAACTAAAAAACCAGCGCAGCATTAAACGCGCGCCTGCGCCCCAAAATGAGAGCAGTTACCAACAGCTACCCACAAAAATTGAGACGGGCCCCAGTAAACGGGCTCAACAAATGATGGCTGAGGCCCAACGCCTCAACGCGACTAATCAGGGAGACTGCGAGTCTGATGAAAAAAACCGCTGAAGAAATTGCCGCCGACCTGAACGAGATCGCCCGTAAGCGCCGTCGGCCCAGACCAGAAAAAGACTTATCCCCCACGGCCGTTAAAGGTGACACCCGGCAAGTGCTTAGCCAACTGCAGCAAAGGCGGGCCAGCGGCACATTGCCCAGTTATGACTACTTAGAATTAAAACGTCAGTATGAGCTACAGGCCAATAAAGATGTGCAACAAGCGCAAGCTCAGGCCAAACAAAAGCGTACCGAGCGCCTATTAGCCCAAGCGGATCTTAATGCTGAGTGGGTGTTTGCAAACATGGACCGCGAAGACCCAGTGTTGGGTCATCACATAGACATGGCACATCACTTTATTAATGCCTTCGATCATTGGCAAGAAAAAGGTGGTGCGGCCATTTTAATCTACGGTGATTTTGGCACGGGTAAATCCACCTTAGCCGGCGCCATTGCCCATGAGCTGATTTACCAGCATCAAAAATCGGTTATTTTTCAGCAGTGGGCATCAGTGGTGGATCGATTATTTTTTGGGGTGATAGAAGATCAAGAAAGCCGTAATCTTTATCGGCGGGCGCTGGAAGAGGTAGACTTATTGATCTTAGATGAAGTCGCCGCTAACCGAGCACGGCTTGCTGAAAGTCAATCCAGCTTTTTAGGCCACCTGTTACGGCGTCGTCGTAACCTCGGCAAGAGCGTGATCATTATTACTAACCATGATCCGCAAGCGTTACACAAAGCCGTGGGCGACTTTTGTTTTGAGGCCATTAAAGCCTTTCATCCGGTAGATGTGGCATTACATGGCCCAAGCCGTCGCCCCGACATTGGCGATTATCGTAGTTAAGACCCAGTGAGAGTGCTGGGTGAATTTACAGCGCTATGTTTTTAAAAACGTAAATAAAGCAGCGCTAATAAACCTGCACCCAGTATCAATTTATTGCGACCTTTTTTCGGCATATTAGCTAAGCGCCACACTAAGCCTGCCTTAGGTAACTGGCTAACTAAACCCCAAATATCGGGCTCAGACTTATCTTGTTGCCGACGCAGCTGATTGCTTAGTAATTTTAAGCGCAACGCTTCGGCTTTAAGTTGCAATAATTTTTGCTCATCGCGCAGAGATTTGTGCATGGCCTACTCCTTTAAAGACCAATCGGCCATGGTCTTTTTACCTTGAACATAAGCGACATCTTCTTGTAGCTCATGAAGCGTTTGTGCAAAAAATCGTCGCTGCCCAGCTAGGTTGTGGCCTATAGACCAGAATATACCCAGCATCACTAAGAAGAGAACGGCAGATAACGAGAAAAATACCCAGACTTTACTCTGGACACTTAAAATAACATTTAAGCCAAATAGCAAACTAATATAAGACATAAAAAATAGCATAACTGATATCAATGCTAATATGCCTAAGCGTATCATGCGCTCTTTTTGAGCAACGAATTCAATGCGAGCTAAATTAAAGCGCACGAATAATAGCTCGCTAATAGTGTGCAATAGCTCCTTTAAGGAGTTGATTTGGCCACTCATCAAGACACCATCCTTTGCATAGCCTTTATTAAATATGGCTTAGATGGAGATAATAGTTCCATCTAAGCCAGGTAAGGCTTTGTTGCGTAATTTGGTTGATTAATAAAGTCAGCGGCATATATTATGCGCCGACTTTATGGCCGCTAGGCTATTAACTAACGGCCGCAACGGCTTAAAAAGGCGCCTAATACCAATCCCACTAAGGCGGCAACACCCATAGCATGATAGGGCTTTTCATAGACCAAGTCGTTGGTAGTGGCGGCAGCTTGGCGGGTGCGCTCCAACACAGTGCCTTCGAGTTCCGCATATTGCTCTTGGGCCTTAGCGAGCTGCGCTTTTAATTTTTCTTTTAATGCCTTACCTTCTTGAGTACCGTCATCTACCGCCGCTTTATACAAAGCTTCGGCATCTTTTAGCACCTGTTTTACGTCATCCATTAATACTGCTCTTTTTGCTTCATATTTCTGGCTCATAGGGCCTCCTGATGGTGAAAAATAAATCAGTGTTAATATCGGGTGTCGCACATTTACCTTATCCACTAACGATGATATTAGCCAGCTCATTAAACAAATAAGTGTATTAGGTATGACTGTTTCTGTCTTAGGCTAATCTGCTAACCAACAGGATAAAGGCACCAATTAAAAATTTAACAGAGCCAATTAATCAGCCCCATTAAAGATAGTGCTCTTAGAAGCGGGCGTCTAGACCTAGCATCCAACCATCGGATTCAAATTTTAGGTCATTGTTTGCTAAGGCATTATCGAAGGTCACATTGCTCATGGTATAGCCAGCGCGCACGCCCAGCTCTACAGGCAACTCCAGCGCCCAGCGTACACCGGCTCGTACCTCTTCCCCTTCAACGTCTTGCAAGCCAAATACTTTGGCATCTGCAAACACAGACAAGTTAGTCACTGGTAGCAGTACCTCTGCCGCCACATAGGCATGCGGGCTACCTTGGCTGCTCACATCACTGCCTACTTGAATATCTGAGTAGCGGCTATAACCGGCGCCTAAATCCAGTGACAGCAGGCTATTATCCAATAACTCGTAGTAGCCGGTGGCAGAAAATTGATGGAAACCCACAGAGCTTGAGCCATGAGTCGCATACTCAACTAAGGCGTTAGGGAGCAAAGGCAAAAAATGCTCAAAAGCCGCATAAGCATGGTAGTTATCTTGCTCATTAACGGCTGAAAAGCCATTCACGTCCAAGTCAGAATAGACATAGTCCACGCCAACTTTAGCGCCTAATACGTCTGCGGTGGCGGGAGTAGCAACGGCGGTCAGTACGGCGGCACAGGTCAAAACAGTTAATTTTTTCACTCGGGAATACCTCAATAGTGCGTGCCATTCGATATTGAACAACAATGATTTTATAGATATCGGATTTATAAATACCGAACTCATAAACGCCAGACTCATAAATACCTAGTCCTGTCAGCACAAAGCGTATTTACACCAAGATGATTAGCTAATTGCTGGCAATTTGTACGCCTACATTAGGCGCGGTCACGGTTGACTTCGACAGAGGTGGAGCAAACACAAGTAGGCGTGGTGCACTTGGAAGGCAATGTAGACGGGGTAAAACAGCCCCCATTTCTGAAGGCTGGTGTTTTATTCTTCGTCTATGGCGTCTTGATAACCGGCGGCGCTGAGCAACTCGGTTAAATCGGATTCATCATTCAGCTTAACGCGAAACAGCCAGCCATCACCGTAAGGATCTGAATTAACGAGCTCAGGGCTATCTTCTAATTCTTCATTGATAGCGATCACCTCGCCGCTGACCGGCGCATAAATATCGGAAGCGGCCTTCACTGACTCCACCACAGCGCATTCTTCACTGGCGTCTAAATAGCGGCCCACTTCGGGAAGCTCAACAAACACCATATCACCCAACAAGTCTTGAGCGTGTTCAGTGATGCCAATCACAGCTTCGCCATTTTCTTCGACGCGCACCCACTCATGGGTAGGGGCGTATTTCAATTCGCTGGGGATATTATTCATCTCAGATTTCCTCTTCATGCTGATATTTAAACTTAAAATATGTGAGCCTAATGCGCTCAGGCCTCACGAAAGCAAAATGCACTTATCTTAAATATTCTCAACCGCAGGTCCAGCACAGCGATGAATCCGATATTCATGCTTTTGCAATACTGTCGACCAGTGTAGAAGAAAACAACCGCGTGGGGTAACACCGACTGTGTATCACTTTTGCACAGCGTATCTCACCACAGAGCCGTGGCTCCCCTTTTAATGCTGATATAGGTTCTGATATAGCTATATTGCATAAACAAACTCACGAATGATCAGCGGTGCGACTGAGACTGAGAGGCTGATGAGTTAAACGCTGGCTGCGATAGATCTTGCTCTGATAACTGGGGCTTTGATAACTCTGGCTTTGATAACTCGGCCTGTAAGCCAGTAATGCCCAGCGCGTGAGCCGCTAATTGACGCTTTATAGGTGTGAGTTTGTCCGTTAAATTTAGCCCTAAACCACGCAAGCCTCGTAACACCGGATTCGCATTACCAAATAATCGCTTCAATCCTTCCATGGCCGCCAACATAGTAACCGCTTCGGCTTTGCGCCAGCGCTCAAAGGCCCGCAGCTCATGAAACGCGCCTATATCTCGACCTTGTTGGTGTAACTCAGTCAAAGTTTGCGCCAAGGCCGCCGCATCTTGCAGGCCTAAGTTTACGCCTTGGCCCGCGAGGGGATGTATGGTGTGTGCTGCATCACCAATTAATACCCAGCGCTGGCCACAAAACTGCTGGCTATAACGCGCTTTCAATGGAATGGCCATCCTTGGGCCCAACACTTGGCAAGGGCCAAGACGAAAATCAAAGGCATGAGCCACCGCATGATTAAATTCGGTATCTGATAACGCTAAGCGCGCAGCGGCCTGCTCCGGGGGGCAACACCATACCAAGGAGCATTGGTGGGCATTAGCCAAGGGTAAAAATGCCACTATATCCTTGCCACGAAAAATTTGCCGTGCGGTTTGCTGATGCGGCTCTGTCGTCTGCAAGGTGGCCACCAAAGCGCTGTGATCGTAATCCCACTCCACCATGCTAGGCTGCAACTGGTCGCGCACCCAAGAGCGGGCACCATCGGCCCCCACCAATAAACGAGCGGTAATGGGTAGACCATTATCGAGCAACACGAACACGCCCTGCTCACCCACAGATACAGTGCTAGCGCGCGCCGCAAAAAGTTCAATGTGCGGGCTATGGCGCACCCGTGCCAGTAAAGTCAGTTGCAAGAGGCGATTTTCCACTATGTGCCCCAAGTGCGGTTGATGCAGCAACTGAGCTGAAAATTCGATCTGCGCTCGGCTGTCCGCCTCCCATACTTGCATGCTGGTATAAGGACCTAAGCGAGAGGCGTCAGGCCAAGCTTGCAGGCGCGTGAGAAACGTTTGTGAGGCCAGATTAATGGCGCTCACCCGATTATCTGGAATATCCAATAAGCACTCATCAGGAAAGTGGCTTTCTATCACGGCGACCTTTAAGCCACTCTGCTCCAACGCCAACGCCTGCGTTAAGCCGACTATGCCACCGCCAATAATGATCACATCAGTTGCTTGCATCCGCTACCTCTTGCCCATGGCCCGCCAGGCCAATTTACTTTTTAAGGAAGTGCAGGCTGCCAGTGTCATCAGCCCCAGATTACGACCCACCGCCAATAGTGGGTCTGCATTGGAAAATACCAGCGCCAAGGCGGAAGTATTGCCGACTAGCTCGGCTTGGTCAGCTAATCGCGACTGACCATAATCACTGAGCACAGCATGCGCACCCAGATCGCAGGCAGGAGCACCTTGCGCCAAAGCGTGGCGTAAGGTGTCTATTAAGGCGGCCACGTCGCGCAAGCCGAGATTAAAGCCTTGTCCGGCAATGGGATGTAATAAATGTGCCGCATTACCCACCAGCACCACTCTATGATGCCAAGGGCGGCGTACCTCATTGAGGTGTAGCGGGTAACAGTTACGCTCACCGCAGCGCAGGAGTTTGCCTAATCGAAAACCCAGTTCTTGCTGTAAGGCACAGAGAAAAGCTTGCTCGTCCAAGCGCATCAGCTCAGCCGCCCGTTTTGGTGAGACACACCACACCAAAGAGCTGCGCCCAGCACTCATTGGCAATAAGGCCAGCGGGCCTTGGCGCGTGAAGCGCTCAAAAGCCCGACCTTGATGAGGCAGCTGGGTTTGCACATTAGCAATAATGGCGCTTTGCTGATAATCAAAGTGGCGACGTTCCAACTTAAGCTGAGCGGCAATCACAGAGTGGCTGCCATCGGCACCCACCAAGAGCTCAGTGGTAAACTCGCGGCCATCATTTAGGCGGATTTGCACCTGAGCCGCGGCTTGATGCCAAGTGTCAATTTTTGCTGGGCACAGTAAGTCGATATGCGCATGTTGTTGCAGCTGTTGATAAAAACGCAGGCCCACCGGATGCAGCTCCACCACATAGCCTAAGGCAGGCAGTGCATAATCGGCAGCACTCAAATTGAGCTGGCCTACATGGCCTTGGTCAGTCACTTGAATCTTGCTGATGGGGGTGGTCAAGTCAGCCACTAACGACCATAAACCTAACTGCGTCAATAACTCACGGCTATGCGCGGCCAGCGCTATGCTACGTGCATCGAAGCCCAGATGCTGGTCAAGACTGGGGCTGGCGTGCTCAATCACGGCGATGCGCAGGGGCTGGCCGCCGGCACGGTTAAGCTTGCTTAAACCTAACGCCAGTACGGCTCCTGCCATACCGCCGCCGTTAATTACCACATCATAATGGGTCATTAGGCTCGGCTATAGTTGATGAGTGACGAGTTGCTTAGTAGGTACTTGCTTGCTTAGTGAATGGTAGGTCGATTCGCTTGAGATTGGCCTGAGCCAAACTCTTCAAAGGCTAAGATGGCGCCCAATTTTAAATGTTCGTATAACACCACAAAGGCCGTTTCGCTTTCTTCGTCTTCTTGGTCAAAGTCACTAGAAACCTGCGTAATACTGCTGATGTCTTGGATCATTTCCTGCAACTCTTCCGAGGCTTTATTCAATTCTTGCTGCACCACGCCAAAACCGGCCAAGAAAGCCGCTGACCATTCCATCATGGCATCGAGGCGCTCATCCAGAGCCTCATCATCCTCGGGCAATAACAGTTCAAACTGACTTTGCTGTTGCAGCTGTTCAAAAACACGAGCAAACAACATGTTAACTGCTTTTTGAACTTCAGCAGGCAAGGCAAAATCATCATTAAGTAAGCCATTAAAATGCTGCTGCCACCGAATATCATTTTGCGCTAAGCCACCACAAATTAAGCCACAAACAACGCCATGGACTTCGGCGGCAGTCACCACCATGTTGTGATGCTCTAATAGAGCGGTGAAAGCGTCGTAGTTGAGTCGGGCTTTGTCGTTCATAATTAACTCGATTGATGAAAAAGTAGGAAATATTGGCCAGATCCTAGCATTCTGATCCCACTCAAGCCAGCCACCACTTGAAACTTCTGGTGCGGCGCTATATAGTCGCCGGAATTTGATCGCCTTCTGCAAATAGCCATCTGAGGATTACATGACCACAGCGGCACTCGATATTATTATTTTGGGGCGACCCTATAAGGTTGCTTGTCCTGCTGGGCAAGAAGTTGCATTGCAGCGGGCAGCGGAAACGCTTAATGAGCGTATTCGTAAATTTAAGCAAAACGGCAAGGCGGGCTCTAACGAGCAAATCGCCATCATGCTGGCCTTGAACATCAGCCATGAGCTGGAGCTTGAAAAAGATAAAAACACTCAATATGCTGACGCTATGGATAAGCGTATTAAGATGCTGCAGCACACTATCGAAGAAGCCTTAGCCAACAAAGTAGGCTAAAATTACTATCAGGTAGTCTAAGGCCAACGGTAAGATAAAAAGTGTTACTGAGGTCGATATCAGCGTTAAATGCTGATATTCTGCCGTTAAGTTATAAAAAGTTTTGCTTTCCCTGGGGTGTTTGTCAGTAGGTGACGTCCCTGAGCCGATATTAACAGCAAAGGAAAGCCGTGTTGTTTACTATTGTGCATGCTCGGCCCGACCGAGAAGCCTGCGGTAGATACCGGAGTTCCGCCTTGAACCTTCGGTTCAAGGACTCACACCCGCAACGGCACCTTGGGGATCCTAATTTAAGACGCACTATTTGCCGTCTCCCTACCCTAAAATCCTGTTACCATGACCCCATATTTAGCAACAGGTTATCTTAGCAATGACAGAGCAACTCAATAACCCCCTGCATGGCATCACCCTCAAAGACATAGTTACCGAACTGGTCGAACGTTTAGGCTGGCAAGAATTGGCGCGTCGCGTCAACATCAACTGTTTTAAAAGCGATCCCAGCATTAAATCCAGCCTCACCTTCTTACGTCGTACTCCTTGGGCTCGCGCCGAAGTGGAAGCCCTGTATGTAGAAATCATTACTGGCCCTTGGGGTAAAGCTAATAGTAAAACTAAGTCGTAAACGTTAATTTGATGAAGAAATGATGAGTGATTCTCAACTAAGTCGCCAGCAAATACGCCAACAAGTACGCTTGGCACGACGCCAACTTACGCCCACCGAGCAAACTCAAGCCGCAGAGCAATTGGTTAGCCAAGTCGCCAACATACCGCAGCTTGCACAGGCTAACGCCGTGGCCTTATATTTGGCCAACGACGGCGAGCTCGACCCTTCGCCATTAATTAACTGGTATTGGTCTCAAGGTTGCCACGTTTATCTGCCGGTGCTGCACCCTTTTTGCCAAGGTCAATTACTGTTCTTGCGTTATCAGTCCGACACCCCCATGCACACCAATGCCTTGGGCATCCTTGAGCCTAAGCTCGATATCCGCTTATTAGCGCCTAAAAACGTCTTAGATATTATCTATACGCCACTGGTTGCCTTCGACGATCAGGGTAATCGACTCGGCATGGGCGGTGGTTTTTATGACAGAACCTTATGTCAGACAGCAGAAAGCAGCCATGTCGCGCCTTCAGGCCCCAGAGCCGTAGGCTTAGCCCACGACTGCCAACAAGTGCATGCCCTGCCCATTGCCAGCTGGGATGTGCCGCTGGTTGGAGTGATCACACCCACTCAGTATTTTTTTTGGTAGCACGCACACGCTAAAAGCAGGAGGCAAGCCAATCTGGGTTTGCTATCATGTGTCTCATATTTATCACTCGAGTGCCGCACGTTGGCGCTGGTTTAAATTTAAGAAGAAGCTACTTAATGACACAAGATGAAATGAAAAAAGCCGCCGCTTGGGCCGCCCTCGATTACGTAACGCCAGGCAGCATAGTAGGCGTCGGCACCGGCTCCACGGTGAATCACTTTATTGATGCGCTCGGCTCCATCAAAGAGCAAATTAAAGGTGCAGTGTCGAGTTCAGAAGCCTCAACACTAAAGTTGAAAGAGCTCGGCATTCGTATTTTCGACTTAAATGACATCAGCGAATTTGACGTCTACGTGGACGGTGCCGATGAGATAGATGGCAGCATGGCCATGATCAAAGGCGGTGGTGCGGCTTTAACCCGTGAAAAAATCGTGGCCGCCGTGGCTAAATGCTTCGTCTGTATCGTTGATGAGAGCAAGACCGTCGAGGTGATGGGCAAGTTTCCGCTCCCAGTAGAAGTGATCCCCATGGCACGCGCTTATGTGGCACGCGAGCTGGTAAAGCTCGGCGGCACACCTGTGTATCGTGAAGGTGTGGTGACTGACAACGGCAACCACATTCTGGATGTCCATGATTTTCATATCACCTCACCTCGTGAGCTGGAAGCGCAAATCAACGCCATCGTAGGCGTGGTTACCAATGGCTTATTTGCCGCGCGCGGTGCCGATGTGTTGGTGATTGGCATCCCAGATGGCGTGAAGAAGTACACGGCGTAAGCCAATGAATGACCGCGGTATGCTAACTGCGGTCTATTAAAATTCCCCTTTGAGAGCTTCCCCTAAATCCACTTCATCTATTAGCTATCAGCCCTGAGCTGAGGCACCAAATTACTAAGCTACATCAATAAGGCCGCGGCCTTGATCAGTGCGTAACAACCGCTGCCTACTTTTAGATCCAACTGGGCAACCGAATAGGCAGATAACTGTGCCGGTATTTGCTCACCACCGGCCAAGGCTAAACGCAACAGCATGCGTCCTTCGCCTATGTCTGTGATGCTCATGACAAAAGCGGGTAACTGATTGACAATAGAAATGCCGGTAACGGGAGCGAGGGCAATACTGACATCACTGGCGAGAATACGCAGCCGAGCCGCACCAGTAGCAACCCCATCATGGCCTGCCAGCCAAATTAGCCCAGCTGCACCATGTTTAACCGCACTATGTTGTTCAGCCCGGTGTTGTTCACCCCCGAAAGCAAAAGGCACGCGGCCATCAGGCAAGCAGGTCTGCAGCTGCCCACTAATAATGCCCGCCACCTCATTATCTCGATATAACAGGCTATTGGGCCGCGCCAGTGCTCGCTGCAAGCTGTCGTTATGCTTGATTTTACCCTGATCCATTAACAGCACCCGATCCGCTAACCGCTCCACTTCTTCTGGCGCATGAGTCACATAAAATATCGGCACCTTAGCTTGCGCAGATAGATGCTCCAACAGGGGCAAGATCTCGCGCTTCGCCTTACCGTCTAAAGCCGACAAAGGCTCATCCAGTAATAACAGCTCTGGGCTACTCAATAAGGCGCGACCTATGGCCACCCGTTGACGTTGGCCGCCAGATAAGTCAGCAGCCCCTTGGGCTAATAACGGCGTTAAGCCCAGCCAGTCGATTATTTGCTCTTTATCATCGCGACGCAGTGCGTAGGGTAAGCGGCGCCAACCATATTCGAGATTGCGCTGTACCGACAAATGGGCAAATAAGCTCGCCTCTTGAAACACATAACCCAAACGACGTTTGTGAGTCGGGACAAATAATGTGTGATCTTGCCAGCATTGCTCCCCTAACCAAAAGTGCCCAGAGCTGCGTTCAAGCCCGGCCATCGCACGCAACAGCGTGGTTTTCCCGCAGCCAGAAGGGCCAAATAAGGCGGTCACGCCCTGTGCTGGCAATTCAAAATTAACATCCAGCGTAAAGCGCACCCGCTGCACCTTAAAGGCGGCTTTAATGGTCATATGCGCACCACAGCAAACCGTCGATTAAGCGCATACACTGCCAACAAAATCGTAAACGATAATACTAATAATAAGCCCGATAACACATGTGCCTGCCCGTATTGCAGGGTTTCTACGTGGTCGTAAATAGCGATAGACACCACTTGGGTCACACCCGGCAGATTGCCGCCAATCATCAATACCACACCAAACTCTCCCAAGGTGTGGGCAAAACCCAGCACGATGGCGGTTAAAAAACCATTACGCGCTAAAGGCACCACCACAGTAAAAAAACTGTCCAGTGGCGAGGCTCGCAAAGTGGCCGCCACCTCTAATGGTCGTTTGCCGATACTGGTAAAGGCCCCTTGCAAAGGCTGTACAACAAACGGCAGTGAGTAAAAAGCCGAACCTATCACCAAACCGGTAAAACTAAAGGCAAGCGTGCCGCCACCTAAGGCCATAGACGCCTTACCGAAGATGCCATTTGGCCCCAGCGCCAACAGCAAATAAAAACCCAACACCACAGGCGGCAACACTAAAGGCAACGCCACCATGGCCTCGATGACGGTCTTAAAACGACTCTGGCTTTGGCTTAACCACCATGCCAGCGGCATACCAATAATAAGCAGCACTACCACAGTTATGCCGGCCAGACGCAGGGTAACCAGCAAGGCGGTGATGTCATCTGCAGACAAAAACATCTGGTTTCCTTTTCATGAATACCTAGGGGGAATATAAAACAACATCGGCTTTGCACCCGCTATTAAACTCGTTTTTAAACTTTGCACTGTGGGTGTGACCACTTAAAGCTGATCGTTTATGGTTTTACCCCGTCCGAAGGGCTAATGCTATAACCGTAAGACTGGATCACCGCCACCGCTTCAGGTGAGCGTAAATAGTCGAGCAACTCACGCGCCGGAGCCGTATCTGTTAATAATACCGCCTGCTGCACAATAGGGTCGTACATATCAAGCGGCACTTCCCAATAAGAACCACCGGTAAAGGTACCGTCTTTAAACACTTGTGATTTAGCAACAAAACCTAACGGCGCGTTTTCGCTGTATACATACTGGTAGGCTTGGCCGATGTTTTCACCGCGCACCATTTTTGGTTGTAGCTTTTCCCATAAGCCCAATTTTTCCATGGTTTGCTGAGCGGCACGGCCATAAGGCGCCGTCTTGGGGTTAGCGATGGATATATGCCTAAAATCTTGGTTTTTCAGCACCCTTTGCGGGTTATCGATCAACTGATCATTCGCACTCCACAGCACTAAACTGCCCAAGGCATAGGTAAAGCGGCTGTTGGCGATGGCTAGGCCCTCAGTATCCAGCAAAGTCGGTGTTTTCTCATCGGCAGCCAGAAAAACATCATAAGGTGCACCGTTTTTAATTTGCGCATACAGCTTACCGGTGGACCCCGAAGAAATTGACACTTTGTGGCCGCTTTTTTTTGCGAATTCCTCACCCAGCTGCTTAATAACATCGGTAAAATTAGCGGCCACCGCCACACGAATTTCATGAGCCGCGACACTCGCCGAATAGCCCGTCACCATAAATAATAACGATAAAACAAGTGATTTTTTCATCATTTACGCCATCCAATAGGTTATATAAAAGATTACTTAACGCTTGCAGGTTATCGTTATGTAGTTAAAAATACAACGCTATTGCTCACTTACAAATCCGGATTAACATTTGCCGAGTTGCTACCGCTTGGCCACAATAGCGCGAGTTCTCTTTAAGGATGCACCATGGATTTAGAATTACTATTAAGCCTGCACAGCCAGCAACAGCTGTTTGTAAACCCAAGGCGCATCCGTTTATTGGAGCAAATCCGCGTACACGGCTCCATCAGCCAAGGCGCTAAGGCGGCCGGCATCAGTTATAAGTCCGCGTGGGACGCGATCAAAGATATGAATGCTTTAGCCGAGCGCCCAGTACTGAGCAGCGAAACCGGCGGCAAAGGCGGTGGCGGAGCCCAGCTTACTCCTTATGGTGAACGGCTATTAAAAATTTACGGTTTGCTTAGTCAAATCGAGCGCATGGCGGTAGATGCACTGCAAGACGAGAGCACCTCACTGGACAGCTTGTTATCTGTGGTGGCGCGGTTTTCCTTACAAACCAGTGCCCGCAACCAATTTTTTGCCAAGGTCAGCGCGCTGAATTTAACCGATCTCAGCCGTAAGGTTTGCTTAAGGCTGAGCGGCGATATTTCTGTGTATGCAGACATTACCGCGTCTAGCTGTAAGCGTTTAGGACTGGTGCCCGAGAAAGAGGTACTGGCACTCATTAAGGCACCTTGGGTAAGCCTGACTCAAGACGCTCTTCAAATACCTGCTGGCGATAATGTATTGGCAGGCTTTGTTAGCGAAGTGATGCTTGGCGAAGAGTATGATGAAATACTGCTGCAATTAGAGTTCGGTGAGCCGCTGTGTGCCCTGCTGCCCAAAACATCAACCGCCACGGCTCATCATTCCGCGAGAAAGTGGCAGCTCGGCGATCACGCCTATGCTCATTTCTCCCCCTCGCAAGTGATCCTTGCCTCACTGGGGTAAAAGACAGGCGTGAGGCAATATACTGACCCCTACAAAAACTAAAACCCCAAACCTTTCGGCTTGGGGTTTTCTTTAACTTCTGGCTTACAGCTTCAAGCTTACCGATCGTTATTCCAGCATATGCCTGATCACATAGTGCAAGATGCCGCCATGCTGGTAGTAAGTCAGCTCGTTACTGGTATCGATACGGCATTTGACCTTGGCCTCTTGGCGGCTGCCATCGGCACGCTCAATCACCACAGTTAGCGTCTTGCCGGGGCTTAAATCATTTAGCCCCTTAATACTTAGCAGCTCATCCCCTTTCAAACTCAGGCTCTGGGCTGTGTCACTCATAAATTCCAGCGGCACCACGCCCATGCCAATTAAGTTAGAGCGGTGAATACGCTCATAAGACTCGGCAATCACGGCGCGCACACCCAGCAATAGGGTGCCTTTGGCGGCCCAATCTCGACTGGAGCCGGTACCGTATTCTTTACCGGCCACCACCACTAACGGCACACCTTCGTCTTGATAACGCATGGCCGCATCATAGATCGAGCATTGCTCTCCACTGGGATAATGCCGAGTTTCGCCGCCTTCCACATTCTCGAGCATAAGGTTACGAATGCGAATGTTGGCAAAGGTGCCGCGCATCATGACTTCATGGTTACCCCGGCGTGAGCCGTAGGAGTTAAAGTCTTGCTCTTTAATGCCTAACGATTGCAGATAACACCCAGCCGGACTGTCGGCCTTGATACTGCCCGCCGGAGAGATATGGTCTGTGGTCACAGAATCGCCGAGTATAGCCAGCAAACGCGCGCCTTTAATATCAGTCACCGGCTCGACGGTTCTACTCATAGTCTGGAAAAACGGCGGGTGTTGAATATAGCTAGAATCTGACTGCCAATTAAAGGTACTGGTCGGCGCCACGTTAATAGCCTGCCAGTGCTCATCGCCATCAAACACGGCCGCATATTCTTTATGAAACAGATCTTGGGTGACCAGTCCCACCGCATCGGCCACGGCTTGTTGGCTGGGCCAGATGTCTTTCAAATATACCGGCTGACCTTGCTTATCTTTGCCTAACGACGCCGTGGTTAAGTCCACATTCATAGAGCCAGCCAAAGCATAGGCAACCACCAGCGGCGGTGAGGCCAACCAGTTAGACTTCACCAGCGGATGAATACGCCCTTCAAAGTTACGGTTGCCGGATAATACCGCCGCCACCGTCATGTCGTTGCGGATCACGGCTTCGGCTATCGGGTCGGGCAAGGGGCCCGAGTTACCGATACAGGTAGTACAACCATAACCCACTAAATAAAAGCCCAGCTGTTCTAAATAAGGCATCAGCCCGGCTTTAATCAGATAGTCGGTGACCACCTTAGAACCCGGCGCCAGCGAGGTTTTCACCCAAGGTGCGGCCGTTAAACCTTTTTCTGCCGCCGCCTTCGCCAGTAATCCCGCCGCCATTAACACGCTAGGATTGGAAGTGTTAGTACAAGAGGTAATGGCGGCAATCACTACGGCACCATCTTGTAGCTGGTAGTTATTACCATTCATGCAGAATTCGGAGCTGTTCAGCGACTCATCTACCGCCACTGCAGTTTGGCCACCTTCGTTTTCTAATCGTTGTTTAGACTGATCACTGCCCTCAACCTTTAGCTCTCGGCTTAAGCTAAATGCCTGCGGCACCTGTGATAACTCGACTCTGTCTTGCGGCCGTTTAGGTCCGGCTAAACACGCCACCACAGTGCTCATGTCTAAGCTCAAGGTGTCGCTGAATACCGGCTCATCACCAAGGTGACGCCATAAGCCTTGGGCCTTACTGTAGGCTTCAACCAAGTTAACTTGTTCGATACTGCGCCCAGTCAGCGTTAAGTAGCGCAGTGTTTCTTCATCAACCGGGAAGAAACCACAGGTTGCGCCATATTCTGGCGCCATGTTGCCTATGGTCGCGCGATCCGCCAGCGGCAAACTGGCAAGGCCATCGCCGTAAAACTCCACAAATTTACCGACCACGCCTTTATCACGCAGCATTTTCACCACAGTTAATACCAAGTCGGTGGCGGTAATGCCCTCCCGTAAGGCACCGGTGAGTTTAAAGCCCACCACTTCAGGGATCAGCATGGAAATGGGCTGGCCCAACATGGCCGCTTCAGCCTCAATGCCACCCACTCCCCAACCCAAGATCCCCAAGGCATTAATCATGGTGGTATGGGAGTCGGTCCCCACTAAGGTATCTGGGCACACCACTATGTCGTTGCCCATACGCTGTTGCCACACGGTTTGGCCTAGATACTCCAAGTTCACCTGATGGCAAATACCGGTGCCCGGTGGCACCACCCTAAAATTATTAAAGGTTTGCTGACCCCACCGTAAAAAGGCATAACGCTCGCCGTTGCGCGCCATCTCCATGTCCACGTTGGTGGCAAACGCCTGATCACTGGCAAAGGCATCCACCATCACCGAATGGTCAATCACCAAGTCGACGGCCGACAACGGATTAACCTGCTCGGCTTTGCCGCCTAAGCGTTGCACCGCATCGCGCATGGCCGCTAAATCCACCACCGCGGGTACGCCGGTAAAATCCTGCATCAGTACCCGCACCGGTCGAAAGGCAATTTCTCGCGAGGAGCTGGCCGTGCTAAGCCACTCATTCATGGCTTCAATATCTTGCTCGGTAACTGTGTCGTTATCCAGATTACGCAATAAGTTTTCGGTGAGTACTTTTAGCGATTTCGGTAAGTTTGCGATGGATTTGGCATGAGCCAGCTTGGCTAAGTTGTAATAAAGATAAGACTGCTGACCCACGGTCAGCCTGTCTAAATAGGGTGAGTTATAAGATGAATTATTTTCAGTCGACATCATTTCCTCCTAGCGTTGGAAACGGCTCGCCATGTGGCCAGCTCTGTATGACACCATTTAGACACAGAGCCGCAGACAATGAAAGTCCAAAGCCGTGCGCACATTTGTTATAATGCTTAGCTTAACCCTAGGCCATTACCGATTAGTTAAGTACCTATCCAAATTTTTTTGTGCCCAGCCCCGTTTTTTCTTGATGGCGCTCACAGCATTGTTAGCGTAAACAGTGCGAATAAGTCGAGATAGTTAATCCATCTCGCAGTCTTAGTTCATATCCCAACGTATAGAGAGCCTCACCACACCCATGAAAATTGCCATTCTGTCTCGCAATGCTTCCCTTTATTCTACCCGTCGTTTACGCGAGGCTGCCGAAGCCCGTGGCCACGAGGTGCGCGTTATCGACGCCCTCAAATGCTACATGAACATCAATGACAATAAGCCCTCTATTCATTACCACGGTAAAGAGCTAGAACAATTTGACGCTATTATTCCGCGCATTGGCGCCAGTGTGACTTTTTACGGCAGTGCCGTACTGCGCCAATTTGAAATGATGAACTGCTACTCACTCAATCACTCGGCGGCCATCGGCCGCTCGCGGGATAAACTGCGTTCACTGCAACTGCTGTCCGGCCAAGGGGTCGGCATGCCAATCACCGGCTTTGCCTGTAAGCCTGACGATGTGCCGGATTTAATCGACATGGTGGGCGGCGCGCCCTTGGTGATCAAATTGCTGGAAGGCACCCAAGGCATAGGCGTAGTGTTAGCAGAAACTCGCAAGGCGGCAGAGAGCGTGCTTGAGGCATTTATGGGCTTAAAAGCCAATATTATGGTGCAAGAATTTATCGAAGAAGCTGGCGGCGCCGATATTCGCTGCTTCGTACTCGGCGATAAGGTGATTGCCGCCATGAAGCGTCAAGCCAAAGAAGGCGAGTTTCGCTCCAATCTGCACCGTGGTGGTGCCGCCGAGCTGATTCGTATTACCCCCGAAGAACGTAAAACCGCTATCGCCTCCGCCAAAGCCATGGGCTTAAGCGTGGCCGGCGTGGATTTATTGCGCTCTAAGCGCGGCCCGCTGGTAATGGAAGTGAACTCTTCCCCAGGCTTGCAAGGCATAGAATTAGCAACTGGCAAGGATGTGGCCGACATGATGATTGATTACATAGAAAAGCACAGTCAGAAGAAATCCAAAACTCGCGAGCGCGGCTAATGGTGGCGCCTTTTACGTTAGCAGGCATAGAAGTAGCACCGGGCGAGCGCAAGGTGTTGCAGCTGGCCTTGGCGCAACTCTATACCCAATCTCCGTTAACGGTGCCGTTGGAAATAGTGCACGGCAAACAAGAAGGCCCTGTGTTGCTGCTCTGTGCCGCTATTCATGGGGACGAGCTTAATGGGATTGAGATCGTCAATCAGGTGCTGAGCCGAGTGAATCCTGCTCGCTTAAAAGGCACCTTAGTGGCTGTGCCGGTAGTGAATGTGTTTGGCTTTATTAATAAGTCGCGCTACTTACCGGATCGTCGAGATTTAAACCGTTGCTTTCCAGGTACAGAAAAAGGCTCATTAGGCTCACGAGTGGCGCATTTTTTCGTGGATAAAATCGTCAATCATTGTTCGCACATCATAGACTTACACACGGGCGCCATTCATCGCTCTAACCTGCCACAAATTCGCGCCAAGTTGGATTGTGATATTACGCGTAGCATGGCGGAAAGCTTTGGCGCCCCCGTGATCTTAGATGCCAGCATTCGCGATGGCTCACTGCGCGCCGTGGCCGAAAGCCGCGATATTCCGGTGATCTTGTATGAAGCCGGTGAGGCGCTGCGCTTTGATCCTGTGGCCATCAAGGCCGGCACCCGGGGCGTATTGAACGTGATGCGCACCCTAGGCATGCTTAAAGCCACAGTAAAAAAAGCGCCCATGAAACACATGATAGCTAAGTCCACCACTTGGATCCGCGCCGAGCAAGATGGCTTATTGCATCTTAAAACCCGCCTCGGGGATAGAGTCACCAAAGGCCAGTGCTTGGGCACTATTACCGCGCCCTTAGGCGCCGCAGCACAAGAAATCATTACGCCTAAGAGCGGTATTGTCATTGGTTGCTTAACCATGCCGCTCGTCAATGAAGGGGATGCGGTGTTTCATATCGCCAGCTTCGATGAAGTAAAACAGGCAGAGATGAACGTCGAGCGTTTCGTGGATGAATTACATATTCAACCGCAGAGTTTTTAGTGAATAAGCTAACCCTAGCAGAGACGAAAAAGGGGCCATTTTGGCCCCTTTTTCTCGCTCACTGTTGCCTGCGTCTTAGTGCACGATACGGGCACGAATAGTGCCTTCTATGCTCTTCAGCTTGATCAGGGCTTGTTCACTTTGTGCCGTTTCTACTTCAATAACGACATAACCAATGGTCGGTGTGGTTTGTAGATATTGAGAGGCGATGTTGATGTTTTCTGCAGAAAACGCCTGCACGATTTGGCTCAAGATGCCTGGCTTGTTGTGGTGTACGTGCAACAAGCGGCTGGTCGCTGGGTGTTCTGGCAGCGACACTTCTGGGAAGTTAACGGCAGACAAGGTAGAGCCGTTGTCTGAGTACTTAATCAACTTGCCGGCCACTTCGTAGCCGATGTTTTCTTGGGCTTCTTGGGTCGAGCCACCAATGTGCGGCGTTAAAATAACGTTGTCGAAGTTACGCAGCGGCGAAACAAATTCTTCATCGTTAGATGCAGGCTCAACTGGGAACACGTCTATCGCCGCACCGGCCAGGTGCTCAGAAGTCAAAGAAGCAGCCAGCGCATCTATGTCCACTACGGTACCGCGCGAGGCGTTAATCAAGATTGAGCCGGGCTTCATCATGGCCAGCTCAGCCGCGCCAAACATGTTTTGCGTTTGTGGGGTTTCTGGTACGTGCAAGGTCACCACATCAGACTGGCTCAGCAGCTGCTCGAGATCGTAAACCTGAGTGGCGTTACCCAAAGACAACTTGGCTTCGATGTCATAGTAGGACACCTGCATGCCAATGCTTTCGGCAATTATGCTCAACTGAATACCAATGTGGCCGTAACCTATGATACCTAGGCGCTTACCGCGGGCCTCAAAGGAATGAGTGGCGGTTTTTTGCCATTCGCCACGGTGCGCGCGGGCGTTACGTTCAGGAATACCGCGCAGCAACAGCAGGATTTCGCCCAACACTAATTCGGCCACGCTGCGGGTGTTGGAGAAAGGCGCATTAAAGACCGGAATACCACGAATGGCCGCGGCGTCCAAGTCCACTTGGTTGGTACCGATACAGAAACAACCGATGGCCACTAGCTTTTCCGCCACATCCAATACCGATTCGGTGATCTGAGTGCGCGAGCGTAAACCCACAAAATGTACGTCTTTAATACGCTCTTTTAGCTCTTCGTCAGACAATGCGGTCTTTATGTAGTCGATATTGCTGTAACCGGCATTTTTGAACATCTCAACAGCGCCTGTATGTACGCCTTCGAGTAATAAAATTTTAATCTTATCTTTATCTAAAGAGTAGTGAGCCATGACCTGTTCCTTTCTGACAGCTGCGTGAGTATGTGCTTAAAGTATCAAAAACATCGCCCTGAGGGAATTTATGTTAGCAAAGTCACATTTTTTGATGTTATAAATTTTTTTTGAATGGCAAAAAGAAAATATATACTCGTCGTCTTGGCGCTATGCACCTTGGGCTAACAGGTGTTTTTCGCCCATAAAAAAGCGAGTTTTCAGCCGATATTTGGCTAAAAACCCGCTGCATAAATATTACTTTGCTTAAGCAATCAGTTCAGTAAAAACACGAGTTGTACTTGATCACTAAAAGTAATTTCATTTTGCACATAGCTGGCATCCAGCGCTGCGCTGTCGGCCATTTTTGCATTCATCAGCCCAAACTGGCGCGGAGCTATCATGCTTTGCGGCTGATATTCAATGGCGTAAACCTCACCTAGCTTTCGATCCGCGGCAAGACTTAGCTCTTCGGCTAAGGCGCGAGCATCGGCCACGGCGGCTGCACGAGCTTGTTGGCGAAGCTCATCGGCATTGCGTCTGTCGTAACTCACCTGCTGAATATTTTGCACGCCCAGCTCTAAAATGGTGTTCAGCGTTTGGCTGAGTTTATCGAGGTCGTATAAGCGCACACTGATCTGGCGCTCCGCCTGATAACCTAACAGTTTAGGCGCTTGGTCTTGGTTGTACTGATATTCGGGTCGGGTGATCACATTGCCGCTGTCGATGTCTTTTTTGGTCACACCCAAAGAGGCCAAGTTACTAAATAAAGCGGCCACCTTGGTATCGACTTCTTCTTTCGCCGCTAGGCTTTCTGACTTAAGCGCCGTGACCATCACCGTTAAGGTGGCCATATCGGGAGCGACGCGAATTTCTGATTGCCCTTGCGTCATCAAGTGCGCTTTATCGGGGACGCTAATAGCAAAGGCATTGGCGCTAATCAGTAACGGCAGTAGGGTGAGAGTACTCAGTGCTTTACTGCTTAATGCATAGCTGCTCACGGCGCTCGTGATGAGGGAAATAGTGCGCATAAATAATGCCTCATTGTCTAAGGGGGTAACGCCTGACATTTAACATCTAGCCGGCTTTAGTCGAAAATATATGTGTTTAATCATGGTGACTATACACGGCCAGCCAGTTGAGCACATCCAGTACAACAGCGGTATCTAAGTCTGATGTGTCAAGAGTAGACGCAGCTGGCTGGGCGAATAAGCACTCGGCATCGTGCAAAATATCTTCCACGCTTACCGAGCTTAGGCTCATTAACGGCTCGACCTCAAGATTGGCGTCGACGTGGGCTTGGCCTTCGGTTTGCATTGAAAGGGCCATGATAGACAATGGGAGCAGGTTCTCAGGGATGAGTTGCACGTCTATCGTTAGCGGTGATAAATTTTCGTTTGCGAACAATGGCAACCAAGCACACTCTTGGCCCTGTTCATCCAACAGTTTAATGTCTCCGTGCAGGTAGCCTGAACTCAACGACCACTGCTGGGTTTGAAAGTCGATGCTAAACAGAATGGGACTAAGCTCTGTATCGGCCATCGCCTCCAGATCTATCGGTGCTAACTCCGTCTGCTCAAGCTCTATCTGCGCTAAAACACTACCACTGATCAGCCACGGCGCGGCCACGCCATCATAAACGAGGATATCCTGACCATCCCATTGGTAATGGATGCCTTGTAATTGCACTTGGGTCACCTTGCTCATGGCCCGCTCCCACAGAGATGAGCATTAAAAAAGCGGCCATCGGCCGCCTTAACATTAGCTCATTGACTGATAATTAAGCTCTGATCTATGAGCATGCTGTCAATCAAGCTAGCGCTGTCTGACACATTATGCATAGCCAGTAAGTCGATACCTTGAAAACGTATTTGCTGTACATCATCGCCACTGCCACTAGGAGAAACCGTCAACCAGGTATCATTCCCCTCTAGGCGGAAATTTAAATATTCTGAAATATTGCCGCTGTGCTCGCCAATAAGTAAGTCTTGTAAATCCAAGACATCTTTACCTTCGCCAAAATCGATAATGATATTAGTGGACCCCGCATCGGCATCGGTAAATTGGAAGGTGTCGTTACCACTGCCGCCAGACAAGATATTATCACCCAGTCCGCCATTGATTAAGTCATCGCCTTCCTGACCAAAAATAATGTCGTCACCCGCTCCGCCAAGCAAGATATCATGACCACCTAAGCGGCCACTTTCTGTCGCTAATTCCTGATGATGTGCCGTGTCTTTAATATAAGACAAAGTATCACTGCGATCCCAGCCCTCAAAAGTGCCTAGGCCCTGCCCTGCCTCAAGTTGAGAAAAAACCTTCCAGCCATCACCTGGTAGGGTGTTTAAGCCTGCGGCTTGGGCTAAGAGATCGGTAAACAGCACATCACCAAAGATAATGTCGTCACCGTCGCCGCCAATAATAGTGTCATTTCCTGCTGGGTTTAACCCCATACCGCCACCTAGTGCGCCTACCGCATCAACAAGCTGTTCGGTATTGTCTATGTTTATCGCTTGGCCATTTAAGCCTTCAATTTGATCTAAAATAGCCAAGGCGCTGAGCGCGGTAATGGCGGTCAATTTAATGTAGCCAGCCGAGGTCGTGCCCAATACATTAAATTCAATATAATCAATAACTTTACCGCCAGCTGCCTTTATGTCGACTCTCGAACGACCGTTAATTGACACTTCGCCACTGTTTGTACCGTCCATATAAAAAACGCGATAGCTAAGGTGAGTGCTGTTATCAAAGCCCCTAAAGTCAAAGGTAGCAGCGCCCGTTAAGGGGCCATTAAAGCCATTATTTTTATAGGCGCCTGCCCCGTCATAGTCGGTACCAGTGCTAAAATCAAAACGCAGCATTTGCCCTTGACTTAGGCCTGAGGTAAGTACGCCACCACTTTGAGTTGAGGCACCGATAAAACCATTCGCCATGCCAGTGTCGATGCCTAGCGCCGTGCTTTGGATCAACTCGCCGCTCGCTTTCCACGCGGAGACTAACGCAAGCTGAAGGCCATTTATGTCCTTAATCAAATAACCTTTATTATTTTGACCGACATTAATGCTCTCAAGTTTGTGCGCCCCCAGAGAGAGAGCATTATTACTTAAACCAATACCAATGGCCTCTATGTTCCAGCCCGCCTGAACAATTTGCTGTACTTCATTGCTGCCATCCGTACCCAACACTTGACCCAATGCTATCGTGGTATCTATGGCGCTAACATAGCCGCCTTCGATACCACCCTGTGCCGTGTTCCAAGCATTGGGCGCACCGTCAGAGATAAAAAGCACCTGGCTAAAATCAGCATTCGCATGAGGCGCATTTCCTCCAGTTTCAGTGATCCAGTCGAGTGCCGTTTGCAGACCGTCTTCATAGTTAGTACTGCCACCGGCGGTCATAACGACCAGCGCCGCCTTGGCATCGTTTAGACCTGCAATATTGACGATTCCGTCTATCACTAAATCAAACACCCCCAAACTCTTAGCTGTATTATCAAAGTCAATCAAATTAATGCGTACATTGCTGGCTCCCGACTCACTCAAAGATTGCAACAATGCCTCTGTAGCCTGCAATAAGGCGTCCATGCGGCTAATGCTGGTGCCACCAAACTGTATCTGTTCCGACATACTGCCAGAGCTATCTAACACTAAAATCAAGTTAGCCGTTTGCCCTTGTACGTGGCTTAAGCCAGTGTCACCCACTAACACATCGTGACCTTTTCCCCCCTTGATTTCGCCATGATTGGCGGTGTCGTCGCTAGGTACTGTATGGGGCTTGGTTTGTGTTGCGTTATCGTTGGCGTTAGAGCCCACCACTAATACTGGATCTACAAGCTCAGGTTCGGTTGGTTCACCAGAGCCAGGCACGTTAATGGTCAAAGTAGTAGAGCTCAGATCGCCATCTCCATCTTGGATGGTGTAGGTAAACACCTCAGTCGCGCCACTCGTTGGGGCACTGTTGGTATTGCTGGTGTAGGTATAACTGCCGTTCGCGTTTAACGTCAGGGCACCGTAAGTGCCCGTAAGCTCGGTGCCCACGTTCCCCGTGGCTGGTGCTGTAATATCTGCCCCAACTTTAACCCCCACCACGCCGCCACCGGTCGCGGCGCCATCGGCACCGAACACGTCATTTTCTAACACGTCACCAGAAACAACTCCCCCGTCTTGCAAAGTGGCACTGTCAGACTTCGCCTCCGGCACATCATCCACAATATTGATGCTGATGGTGCCTTGTTGGCTATTGCCGTTAGCATCAGTCACCGTGTAGCTAAAGCTTTCTTTACCCAGCTCAGTGTTGATACCGTCATTACCTGTGTTAGAGACCACAGGCTTCATCAAGGTATAGATGTAACTGCCATCAGCATTGAGCTTAATTTGCCCGTAAGCTCCTTGGATACTGCCCACTAGGGCATAGGTTAACACGCCGCTGCCGCCCGTCGCCGCGAGCTGACCCGTGACTGTTTCTCGGGGGTCATCGGGATCACTGCCCACCACAGTACCGCCAGCCAAGTCATTACCACCGCGCTCTAAATCCAGCGCCTTTTCATAAACTACGGGTGAAGGCCCATCTTCAATAGTAAGCCCACTGTCTGACAGCTTGATGGTCAGTGTGCTGGTACTCAGATCGCCATCTCCATCTTGGATGGTGTAGGTAAACACTTCAGTCGCGCCACTCGGTGGGGCACTGTTGGCATTACTGGTGTAGGTATAACTGCCGTTGGCGTTTAACGTCAGGGTACCGTAAGTACCCGTAAGCTCGGTGCCCACGTTACCCGTAGCTGGTGCTGTAATATCTGCACCCACTTTAACCCCCACCACGCCGCCACCGGACGCGGCGCCATCGGCACCGAACACATCATTTTCCAACACGTCACCTGTAATAGCCTCACCTTCGTTAACACTGTTAGTATCAACCTCGGCTAATGGGCCATCATCTAAAATACTGATATTAAGCTGGCCGATCGCCTGATCCCCATTGCCATCGGTGACCCGCGCCAAAAAAGACTCTCCAAGCAGGTCGTCGATGCCCGTAGTATTACTATCAGGGTGATCCAAGGCGCCGTTTAAATCATAGCGCCATTGATAATCGCCATCGACAACAGTCACGGTTACCGTGCCGTATTGGCCTATTACTTGCCCCCCTGCGGTCACATCTACCCAGCTACCATCCGCCTGTTGTAGGTCAAACTTGCCAAGCCCATCTGGGCCGGTGTTGATCACAAAGCGGCCGGAGGCGCTTTCATTGTCACTACTAGGATTACTGCCATTGTTTAAGGCACTTTCGTCTACGAAAGCGGTATTATTT
>JAHLFI010000046.1 GCA_018883865.1 Candidatus Oceanisphaera merdipullorum | reverse complement strand
CCGAACTCAGTAGTGAAACGCAGCCGCGCCGATGATAGTGTGGCAGATGCCATGTGAAAGTAGGTCACTGCCAGGCAACCAATTTAAAAAGCCCGATTCGAAAGAGTCGGGCTTTTTTTCGGCCGCTGTTTATGTCTTTTAGAGCATAATTTAGCTTATTTAAGCAGTAAGGCTGGAATGTATGGGGTAATTTGGTATAACAGAGTTCATTTTTTAGATAAAAGATATATATATGCGTTGGGATATTAAAGCTTGGTTTGCACTTCAATTACTGGCCTTAGCTCTATTTTTTACTTGGTATTTTGGCTATTGGCAAAGCCTAGATGAAGGTATTTTTTGGTGGTTTAACGAGCGGCTAGTGACGGTGCCAGGCTTTGCGCATATGGTGGCCGTGGTTAACCAACGCTGGATTGATGGTGCCGTGGCACTATTAATGGCATGCTTTGTGTTTTCTCATGCTTGGCAGCTGAAGGGCCGTGATCGGGCGAAGATGGGGTGCTTATTGTTATTGATGGCGGGCTGCTTTTCGCTACAGGCGGCGGCAGGTAAAGCTTTGCCCATCGAGCGGGCTAGTCCCACGGTTGTGTATGATCAAGCCGAACGAGTGAGTCTGCTGGTACCTGATATTAAGGCTAAAGATGCCTCTGGCGATTCCTTTCCTAGCGATCACGGCATAGGCTTTGCGACCTTCTTATTATTTGCTTGTTATTGTTTCCCGCGCCGTTACTTATATATAGTGGTGCCTTTGGTGTTTATCTTGGCCATGCCACGTGTGATGTCAGGGGCTCATTGGTTTACCGATTTTATTTGCGGTTCTATACCCTTGGCGTTAATCACCGGTGCTTGGTTGTTTCATACACCGTTGGCGGAGCGCTTTACTGAATCTGTGGTGACGCCGGTGGAAAAGTTGCTTACCAAGTGGCGCCTGCAGGGCTAAACATTGCGGGCTGCTGTGAGTTTGAAGAGGTAGCCATCAGCTAAAATAAAAATATCCTTAAGGGCGACACGAGTGTCGCCCTTTCGCATTTTTAAGCAGGTAGGATGACGCGCTCGCTACAGGGCAGAATGTCATAGTCGATCATTACAGTTTCATTCATTAGATAGCGACGCAGCATATCTAGTGCAGTGAAGGCTAATAAACGACGCTGTGACAGTGGATCACGAAAGTGCATCTGCAAAGTTTGCACATAGCAGCCCGTCTGCGTTTTTAATGCTACTGGCACCCCATCAGGGCCAGCAGCGCCTATCGCTAAGGTCAACGGTCGAGCTGAAGCTTGTAACCAATGGGCCAAGTCTTCTGCTTCGTCTGGTAAACCTGCAAGGTAATGGCCTTCAAACTCTCGAGTGATAGTACTGATGGTATCGGTTAGGCGTCCCGCGCTTGCATCTTCAAAAACCATTAAGTCTTTATCGACCAACAGGGGCCCTAGGCTGGCGGTAAAGTCCATGTTGTCTCGGGCGATCAGATGGGTGCCGACTTGGGCGAGTAATTGAGCTTCGGCTTGTGCTATGGCCTCATCATCTGCGCTGTCTATGATCAGCTTCAGTTCTATGGTTGGCAGATTGGCGCGATACCCTAACGAGACACCAGTAGGCCAAGTGAGCGCGTCAAGTTTATCGCTTAAGCCTGATTCCGATAGGCCAAATAGGAAGAAGCGAAGCACTTGGCTGTGCCCATTAGCGCCCAGTCTATGACGCAACCGAGGTAATATTTCCTCAGTCATCATCACTTTTAGCTCGGAAGGCACCCCTGGAGTAAAGTAAAAGGTCGCGCGATTGACCCTAATCGCAAAGCCGCAGGCGGTGCCTACCGGATTATCAACTAACTCGGCACCTTGAGGCAGCATGGCTTGCTTGCTGTTGCTCTTGGGCATGTCACGGTTACGATTGGTGTACTTTTGCTGCATCACCTCGAGCCAGTGTTGATTAAGCTCAAGGGGTACACCTGCGGCATCGGCCATGGCCTCGGCGCTGATATCGTCTGACGTTGGGCCTAGCCCACCGTTGACTATTACGATGTCCGCATGATGACTGCGTTGTTCGAATAGCTCGACTAAATCCGCCTTATCATCACCGACCGTGAAGCGACGACGCACTTGCCAACCTTGCTCGAGCAGCAACTGGGACAACCAACCGGCATTGGTATCGGTGATTAAGCCGGTCAGCACTTCATCGCCCGTGCTCACCAGTTCAATAACAGGATCCATAATAGTCTTTCCTTTAAGGGTGTTGGCTTGATTTTACCGTATCTTACGCTTTTGGCCCACGTTGAGGATGACAAGATTAGCTGCTTTGTTGTAGAGTTCTAGATGTCTAGACTTTCTTAGTTCTGCTGTACCGGAGTAAACCCATGCCCATTAGAATTCCCGATCGCCTGCCAGCGGCCAATGTCCTGTCTCAGGAAAATATCTTCGTGATGACGGAGACTCGCGCAGTTAATCAGGACATTCGCCCAATGAGGGTGTTGCTGCTGAATTTAATGCCTAAGAAAATAGAAACTGAAAATCAGTTACTGCGCATGTTATCCAACTCGCCGTTACAAATTAACGTCGACTTGCTGCGCATTGATGACAGACCGTCAAAGAACACACCGCAGTCGCATTTGGAGAGTTTCTATCACGACTTCGAACAGATCAAAGATCAGTTCTACGACGGTCTAATTATTACTGGCGCGCCCTTAGGCCTGACTGACTTCTGTGATGTGGTGTATTGGACAAAGATAGAGCAGATAGTGGCGTGGGCTAAGAGCCATGTGACCTCTACGCTGTTCCTATGCTGGGCGGCGCAGGCGGGCTTAAAGATTTTATATGGCTTGGATAAGCGTACCCGACTTGAGAAATTATCGGGCGTGTATGAACACCAGAATTTAGGTGGCTACGACCCATTAGTGCGTGGTTTTGATGATGTGTTTCTCGCACCCCACTCTCGCTATGCAGACTTTCCAGTGCAGCTGTTACAGGAAAAAACCGATTTAAAAATCTTGGCGGCGTCCGATAAAGTCGGCGTTTATCTGGCAGCGAGCCCAGACGGGCGGCAAGTGTTCGTGACCGGCCATCCGGAGTATGACCCGCATACCTTGGATAATGAATATCAACGCGATCTCGAGGTCGGCATAGCGCCACAGATGCCAGAAAACTATTATCCAGAAGACGATGCAACCAAGGCGCCGCGTGCTACTTGGCGCAGCCATGGACATTTGTTGTTCGCCAACTGGCTGAATTACCATGTGTACCAGCTAACGCCTTATGACTTGAATACCCTGAGTGCCACCGGCGATTCGCTAACCAGAGACTAAGCTAGTTAGCGCCTAGGGTCAGCGTTAAGATAAATTTCACCCCAGTGCCTACAAAAAAAGCACCGAACCCACAAGTTCGGTGCTTTTTTGACTGCGTAGCCTTGACGTTTCTTAACGGGTTTTTGGGAGCCCGGTGTCGCTGTTAAGATTTATTCAATCGGAAAACCGGCTTTTTCTGCGGCCTTGGCTTTGTTGATAATGGGCGTGATAGTCATGCCTTGCACAATAATTGAGAACAGCACTATGGCATAGGTCATCATCAAGATAACGTCGCGCAATTCAATCTGAGCATTAGCACCGAGTTTGACACCTACCGGAATGGATAGCGCCATGGCCAGCGATAAGCCACCGCGCAGTCCGCCCCAAGTGAGGATACGAATCGAGTATTTGTTGTAGTTGCGAAAGCGGCGAAAACCGACATAAGGTAGCGCGACACTGACAAAACGGCCAGCCAGTACCAAAGGTACCGCTCCCAACACTAATACCCAAGCCTGCCAATGGAACTCCACCAGTAACATGGCTAAACCAATGAGCAAGAATAATAAGGCGTTTAAGAATTCATCTAATAGATGCCAAAACTCGTCTAAATATTTTTCACTTTGCTCAGAAAAGCCGGTATAGCGGGTCCAATTGCCGATCATAATACCTGTCACCACCATGGCCAGCGCGCCAGATACGCCCAGCATGTTGGCCAGTGCAAAGCCGGCGGTAGGAATACAGAGCGTGATTAGCAGCTCCATGGATCCATCGTCTGTTGCGCAGATCATCAGGTGTGCCATTAAACCGAGCACGGCGCCAAATACGATGCCGCCAATGGCTTCGTGGGTGAACAGTGCCACAACTGAGCCAAAGGTGGCTTCTGTACCACTAAACGCCACCGCAAAAATGGTTAAGAAAATCACCAAGCCGATACCATCATTAAATAATGACTCGCCTTCAATTTGAATGGCGATTTGCTCAGGCGCGCCCAGCTTTTTCACTATGGCTAATACGGCTATCGGGTCGGTAGGCGAGATCAGCGCGCCAAATAACAGGCAATAAATAAAGGGCAAGGGTATACCGGCGACCTGAGCCAGTAACCAGAGACCTGCGGCGACCACGGCGGTAGAGATTAAGACGCCAAAAATTACCAGTATAAATATTTCCCATTTTTGGCTTTTCATGGCGGGCAAGTTAATGCCGAGGCCTCCGGCAAACAGCAGGAAGCCGAGAATGCCTTTGAGCAAAAAATCGCCAAAATCGACAGTTTCAAGGGTGGTAACGGCGTGTTGTTGCAGTTCAGGCCAGGTAGTTTTGCCGAGTACTAGCATTAAGATGGAGATTATCAGGGCGCCAAAGGTAATGGCGATGGTGGTTTGGATTTTCATTATGTATTGATTGACGAAGGCAATGGTGATCGCCGTGGCCGCCAAAAAACACAGAGTGTAATAGACGCTCATTTAGACAGTTCCGATTGGTATTTTATTATAGTTGCAAGCTTAGTTAGCGGGTCTTCGCCCGTTGCGCATAGTGTGCCTCAATCATAGTCTGTTCTCTAATAAAAACTGGGCTAAATTTGTGCGTTTTCGTCCATCAGGGCAATTTTTCTGCTTAGAGCTGTGGATGTCCGGATATCTAATTGACCTTTGTGTGATAACATAATGACTGCTTACGGAATCAGGTTGTAACAGGAGTAAACAGTGTCCAGATCCCCCGTTTTTTCCCAGCTCGAACAGGCGCTTGCCGAACGTATTCTTATTATAGACGGGGGCATGGGCACCATGATCCAGTCGCACCGACTGGATGAAGCCGCCTACCGTGGCGCACGTTTTGCCGATTGGCCCTCAGACCTTAAAGGTAATAACGACCTTTTGGTGCTGAGCCAGCCAGAATTAATCGCTAAAATTCACAGCGATTACTTTGCCGCCGGTGCGGACATTATCGAAACCAACACCTTTAACGCCACTCATATCGCCATGGCTGATTACCAGATGGAATCGCTGGCGGCTGAGATGAACTATGAAGCGGCCAAGTTGGCGCGCAAGGTAGCGGACGAATGGACGGCGAAAGAGCCTCATAAGCCGCGTTTCGTGGCCGGTGTGTTAGGCCCGACCAACCGCACCGCTTCTATTTCGCCAGATGTAAACGATGCGGGTTACCGTAACGTGTCTTTTGATCAGTTAGTGGCGGCCTATACCGAAGCCACCCAAGCGCTGATCGACGGTGGCGCCCATCTGCTCATGATAGAAACTATCTTCGATACGCTGAACGCCAAGGCGGCGGTATTCGCTATCGAAACCCTGTTCGATAAGCTGGGCATACGTATTCCGGTGATGATCTCCGGCACCATTACCGATGCCTCGGGCCGTACACTCACCGGCCAAACCACTGAAGCTTTCTATCATTCGTTACGCCACGCTAACCCTATTTCCTTTGGCTTGAATTGTGCATTGGGTCCGAAAGAGCTGCGCGAATATGTCGCCGAGTTATCACGCATCAGTGAAACTTACGTGTCTGCGCACCCGAACGCCGGCTTGCCGAACGCCTTTGGTGAATATGATTTAGAAGCCGAGGACATGGCTGAGCATATTCGTGAGTGGGCTGAGAGTGGCTTCTTAAACTTAGTGGGCGGGTGTTGTGGTTCCACCCCTGAACATATTCGGGTGATGGCGGAGGCGGTCGCCGGCCTTAAGCCGCGGGTTTTGCCAAAAATTAAGCCCGCTTGTCGTTTGTCGGGTCTTGAGCCATTTAATATTTTTTCCGATACCATGTTTGTCAACGTGGGTGAGCGGACCAACGTTACCGGCTCGGCCAAGTTTAAGCGTCTGATCAAAGAAGAATTGTACGACGAAGCGCTGCAAGTGGCACTGCAGCAGGTAGAAAGTGGCGCGCAAATTATCGATATCAACATGGATGAAGGCATGTTGGACTCGAAAGCCTGCATGACGCGCTTCTTAAACCTGATTGCCGGTGAGCCGGATATCTCCCGCGTGCCTATTATGATCGACTCCTCTAAGTGGGAAGTGATCGAAGCCGGTCTGAAGTGCATTCAGGGCAAAGGCATAGTGAACTCGATCTCCATGAAAGAGGGCGTCGAGCAGTTTATTGAACACGCGAAACTGGTGCGCCGTTACGGTGCCGCCGTGATAGTGATGGCGTTCGATGAAGAAGGGCAAGCAGATACTCGTCAGCGTAAATATGAGATTTGTGAGCGCGCGTATCGCATCTTGGTCGATGAAGTAGGCTTCCCGCCAGAAGACATTATCTTTGACCCCAATATTTTTGCCGTGGCGACCGGTATTGAAGAACACAACAACTACGCTGTGGAATTCATCGAAGTAGTAAAAGACATTAAGGCGAATCTTCCTCACGCCATGATCTCTGGCGGCGTGTCTAACGTGTCGTTTTCGTTCCGTGGTAACGAAGTGGTGCGTGAAGCTATCCACTCAGTATTTTTGTACCACGCGGTGCGCAACGGCATGGACATGGGTATCGTTAACGCCGGTCAGCTAGCCATCTATGAAGATATTGAGCCGGATCTGAAAGAAAAAGTGATCGCCGTGGTGCTCAACGAGAACGACGGTGCCACCGAAGCCCTGTTAGAAATCGCCGAGCGCTACCGTAATAGCGGTAGCGAAGCGGTCGATCCGCGAGATCTGGAATGGCGCACTTGGGGCGTGAATGAGCGTTTAGCGCATTCTTTGGTGAAGGGCCTCACGGATTTTATTGAAGAAGATACCGAAGCCGCACGTTTGGCTGCGGAGCGCCCGCTTGACGTGATTGAAGGTCCTTTGATGGACGGCATGAATGTGGTCGGCGACTTGTTTGGTGAGGGCAAAATGTTCTTGCCGCAAGTGGTGAAGTCGGCGCGCGTAATGAAGCGCGCCGTGGCTTATCTCAACCCCTACATTGAGGCCAGCAAAGAAGTCGGCCAAACCAATGGCAAGATAGTGATGGCCACGGTTAAAGGCGACGTACACGACATAGGTAAAAATATCGTAGGCGTAGTACTGCAGTGTAATAACTTCGAAGTCGTGGATTTAGGCGTTATGGTGTCTTGCGAAAAGATATTGCAAGCTGCCCGTGACACCAATGCAGACATGATTGGTTTGTCTGGCTTGATCACGCCGTCATTAGATGAAATGGTGCATGTAGCCAAAGAGATGCAACGTCAAGGTTTTACCATTCCCTTGTTGATTGGTGGCGCTACGACGTCTAAGGCGCACACCGCCGTTAAAATTGAGCAAAATTACGATCAACCTGTGGTGTATGTGTCTAATGCTTCCCGTGCCGTCGGCGTGGTGCAAACCTTGCTGAGCAAAGAAAATAAGCCGGCGTTTGTGGAACGGTTAAGCAATGAATATGACGTAGTGCGCGATCAGCACGCGCGTAAGAAGCCACGCACTAAGCCGGTAACACTGGCTGAAGCTCGCGCTAATAAAGTGGATATCGACTGGGCTAATTATGTGCCACCAGTACCCGCTAAGATGGGTGTGCATGAATTTCACGATACTCCCATTTCAATTGTGCGCGAATACATCGACTGGTCGCCCTTCTTTATGACGTGGGGCTTGGCGGGTAAATATCCGCGCATATTGGAAGACGAAGTAGTGGGCGTAGAAGCCACTAAGTTGTTTGCAGACGCGCAGGCCATGCTCGATAAGCTCGAAAAAGATGGCACTTTGCGCTGTGCCGGTGTGATTGGTTTGTTCCCAGCCAATAGCGTGGGTGATGATGTTGAGATTTATGCCGATGAATCTCGTACTCAAGTGCTAGAAACACTGCGCTTTTTACGTCAGCAAACCGAGAAAAAAGACGGCTTTCCTAACTACTGCTTAGCCGACTATGTAGCACCGAAAGGCACTCAGCCCGATTATGTCGGCGGCTTTGCGGTGACTGGCGGTATAGGCGAAGAAGACATCATTCGTCGTTATAAAGAAGATGAAGATGACTATAACGCCATCTTAGCCGGCTCAATTGCCGATCGGTTAGCGGAAGCCTTTGCCGAGTATTTACACATGCGAGTGCGCCGTGAATACTGGGGCTATGCGGCGGACGAACAGCTAACGACTGATGAGTTAGTCCGTGAAAAGTACGTGGGGATTCGCCCTGCACCTGGTTATCCGGCCTGTCCTGAGCACACAGAAAAAGGTACCCTGTGGCAGTGGTTGGATGTAGAGAAGCGCATCGGCATGCAACTCACCGAATCTTACGCCATGTGGCCAGGTGCAGCGGTAGCGGGTTTCTATTTCTCTTACCCGGATACTCGCTATTTTGCGGTGGCGCAAATTCAAGAAGATCAGTTACTTGATTATGCAGATCGTAAAGGCATGACTCGTGAACAAGCTGAAAAATGGCTGGCACCTAACTTGAGTGCTTAATCGCCTAAAGAGCGGGCAGCGCTGTTACACGCGAGTGCTTGCCCGCTTTAGGCAGACTTCATGAGTAAAAAAGGCGCCTTGGGCGCCTTTTTATTCGCTCGGCCTCGGAAAATGTGTACTGCAAAAATCACGCGCAACGATTTTGTTGTACAGTCATTAAGTTACAACTGAGCATTAAGGTCGGGGTTTATGAGCCAGATCGGCTACTGACGGTATACAATCGATAATTTTAAGTACAGAGCGCTGAATTACTGGACAGTATTCTATCAATCACGTAATTTCTGCGCCATTTATACCATCTTTAGGGAGCCTGCGATGTCAGTTGCCATGTTAGTTGCAAAAAGTACGGGAACAGTCAGATGGCTGCTGACCATGGTATTGCTATCCGCAGTATTGCTGTGCTCCGTTATTGGCTCTGCGCAGGCGAATCCGCGTTATGCAGCCATTATACTCGATGCTCAAAGCGGCGAAGTGCTCCATGCCGAGAATGCAGACGCCGCCCGTTATCCTGCCTCATTAACCAAGATGATGACGTTATACTTATTGTTTGAGGCCATGGATAACAAGTTATTAAAACTGGATACCGCCATGCCGGTGTCGGCTCATGCGGCGTCTATGCCACAAACCAACCTTTCCTTACGCAAGGGTGATCGGTTGCGGGTGAGGGATGCTATTCCAGCTCTGGTGGTACGTTCGGCTAATGATGTGGCCGTGGTGGTAGCAGAAGCCTTAGGCGGTACCGAGAGCCAGTTTGCGCAAATGATGACTCGTAAAGCCCAAGCCTTAAAGATGAATTCAACCTCCTTTCGTAATGCCTCAGGGTTACCCAATAGCGGCCAGAAGACCACAGCCCGTGACTTGTCTATCTTGTCGATGCGTTTGATGAAAGATCATGCTAAGTATTATCATTATTTCTCGACGCCTTCTTTTACCTATGGCGGTCGTACTTACCACAGCCATAATCGACTGATAAAAAACTATTCAGGCACAGACGGCATGAAAACCGGCTACATCAATGCCTCGGGTTTTAACGTGGCAACCTCCACTAAGAAAGGTAATCACAGGTTAATCGGCGTCGTTATGGGTGGGCGCACGGCGCAATCACGAGATGCCGCCATGGCTGCGTTAATGGATAAAGCCTTTATTCGTGCAGAACAGCTAGCTAAATTATCTCCTAAGGCAGCGCAACAGGCCCGAGAGGCGGCATCACCGACCAGTAATCTGGTGGTGAGTAGCGAAACCGTACGCCAAGTCTCGCGTCAAGAAGCCATTCAGCACACCCAAGCAGCTAAGGTGAATCCGCCTACACCACAAATTAAGCCAGCACCTATTCAGCAGGTTGCCATCGCACCTAGTCAACAGGGTGTTATTAAGCCTATCCAGCAGGCGCCGATTCAAGCGACGGCGAGCGGGAGTGTTATCCAATCCACTTCTGCTCCTAGCTTTACCTCCGAGCAAGCTTGGGCCATACAAGTGGGTTCATTTAGAGCCATAGACCAAGCTAAAGAAAGAGCCGCAGAGGCCGCGCGTCGCCTTGGCAGTACCCAGCAAGCTAAGATAGCGGTTAATCCCGCCAGTGTGGGTGGGCAGACCTTATACCGCGCGCAGTTGGTGGGTTTACGCCAAGATGAAGCAAAGCAGTCTTGTGTACACTTGGTGCGCCAGAGTATGGACTGCTTAGTGGTTAAAATGTAAGTGGTTAAAACGTAAGAGGTTAGCTATGCGTCTTACAGGCTAAGCTGTCAGCTAAAAGCGAATAACAGGATCGTCACTCTGCAAATATCAGGGTGGCGTTTTTTTAGCTGTTTTTATTGATGAGAGGGAATGAATTTTGCTGCTGGATAATTTTTCAGGCAATAAAAAAGGGTAACCTAAGTTACCCTTTTTCTTGAACGTCTGTTTGGTTTATCCCTAAACCCGCTTGCTCCCTGCAATCCTTGACGTGCGCTGTCCTTGTTCGCCTTCCTTTTCCCGATCCCTCAGGCTGTCCTAGCTGTCATCCTGACGCCCGATATTCCTTATCGAGTCTGCCTCATGATCCTTGAGGGGGGCGCATCACTGCCTGTGAAGTCCTTGCCATCTTGGCGGCTTATCATCTTGATTAGCGCTTTGCTCCTTGCCAAAACATAGTAACCCGTTACCAGAATAAGTTCAGGCGCTTACGCGTGGAAATGTTATTTTACATCAAAGCAATTAATGTTAAGTAATTGATTTAAGTGGTTAAATAATAATTCATAGGCATTATTCTTGAGCTCTAAAGCGCTTCTGTCGCTTTTTCTTTGCGAGATATCGCACAAGTTGCCGGGTTAAAAACTTAATTGCTAGGCTGTGAGTGCGTGTTTTTCTCGTGTTCGAGTAGCCAAGCCTTACGCGTTATACCACCGGCATAACCGACCAATTTACCGCTGACGCCAATCACTCTATGGCAAGGGATGAGCAAGGCGATAGGATTGCGGCTGTTAGCCAACCCCACGGCGCGCATCGCCTTGGGATTATCAATACTTAGGGCTATGTCTTTATAGCTGCGATGCTCACCATGAGGAATACTGAGCAGTGCTTGCCATACCTGTTGTTGAAAGTCGGTGCCTTGTGGGGCCAAGCGCAAATTAAATTGCTGGCGTTGTCCGGCGAAGTACTCTTCCAACTGGCGGCTAGCCTCTTGCTGCAAGGGTGTGGCGGGCGCGATAGCTTGGTCGATTTCATCACTAAAATGCAGCGCCGTGATCACTTCTTGTTGACTGGCGTCGATCTGTGTTTCTAACGTGATCCAACCCAGCGGGCAGGCTTGAGTGCACCTTGTGTGAGGTGAAAGGCTCGACATAGCAGACTCCTATCTAAGTCGTGAGGCGATAATGATGAGGTGTGAGGAGTAAAAGCAGTCTATCTTTGGCTCGTCTCTTCACGTTTCACACCTTACTCCTCACTCAGTATAAGATCACTTAGTTGCCAGACATCGAAGGCGGGTTCTTCATAAGGGTGGGCGGCGCGTAGCGCTTTAATGGCGAGGCGGATCCAGGTGTCGTCGCACACTAACTCTACGCGGACTTCGGGCACTTGCTCGAGTTGGCCCGTTTGGCCGATAAAAGGAGTAGCGCAGGCGAGCGGCTTAAATTGACCCGTACCACGAGTTTCAAAACAGCATTGCTCATAATCACCAATACGCCCGGCGCCGGTGGCAAATACCGCCGCCTTAACCGATTCTAGATGGGATTCGGGTACGAAAAAGACTAATTTATACATAGAGGTCTGCTCAAAGAATGTGATGTGTAAAGAGCTAGGGGAAAGGGATAAGCTAACAGCCTAACAAGGACGGTCTCTGTTCTTGGCGCGTCCTCTTATCCCGTTCACGTATCCTTTTTACACTTTCTTCAAAAACTGCACGGCTAGCTGAATTTGTACGCCGTTAACGCGCCCGCCAATGTGGCCGGGTAGGCTAGTATTGAGGCTGATATTTTTTACTGTGGTACCGCGTTTAGCGGTAAAGCCGGCGCCTTTTACATCTAAGTCTTTGATGATAGTAACCGTATCGCCGGCCGCTAACCGTGAGCCATTGCTATCAAATAAAGCCTCGCCTTCATCATCAGCTGACTCGTCCACTTGGCCAATTTCAGCCCACTCTTGTACTTCTGGCTCTAAATACAGCATATCTAATAAGTCTTGAGCCCAAGTTTGGTCTGGTGACAATTTTTTCAGCGTACGCCACGCCAGCACTTGCACCGCAGGCTCTGTGCTCCACATGCTGTCGTTTAAGCAGCGCCAGTGGTTTTGATCTTGGGGGGCATCCAACTCTTGTTGGCAGGTCGTGCACAAAAGAGCGCAATGTTCAGCGCTGTCCGCAGCATAGGGAGCCACTGCGTGCAGGTCTAAATTTGCGGTGGCTTTACATAATTCACAACTGTGCTGGCTACGAGCTAATAATTGTTGTTCTATGGACATGGTGTCAGTTTCTCATCTCATGGCTAAAAGTGGCGAAATACTAGCATAAAACCGCCTACTTGTTGTGGTTATGCGCTTGATGCCAGACAATGCCGAATCGGTATGCGTTATTTTTATAAGGGCCTATTTTATGCAAACCTCACGCCTTGGCCTACCACCCAGCTTAAAGGTGCAAGCTAATTGTCTATATATTGAGGGCAGTTGGACGCTGGCTTTTTATAGCGAGCTAACACACCGCCTCAGTGCACAGGTTCAGCAGGGCGAGCTAACCCAACTGGATGCCAGCCAGTTGACTGCGCTTGATACGGCGGGCGCGGCTTTGCTGATTGAGCAACTAGGCCCTGAACCATTCAGCCAATTATTAGCTAACGCCACCGGTATCTCGCCCGAGCGACAGGCCTTATTGCAGGCGGTTTTTGAAGCCATGCAGCAAGAACCGGCAGAGCCTAAGCCGGCACCGCGCTGGACCGATAAACTCGCCAACTTAGGTGAGAGTGTTATCAGTGGCTGGCAACAGTTTGTGCAGTTACTGGGCTTTATGGGGTTGACCTTAAGTACCTTAGCGCGCACCGCCTTAGTGCCGAGTCACTGGCGAGTCACGGCTTTGGTGGCACAAATTCAGCAATGTGGGCTGAATGCCGTGCCGATCGTGGCCTTGCTTACCTTCTTGGTGGGCGCCGTGGTGGCGTTTTTAGGCGCGACCGTACTAGAAAACTTTGGTGCCACTATTTATACGGTGGACCTAGTCGCCTATTCGTTTTTACGCGAGTTTGGCGTCTTGCTCAGCGCCATCTTATTAGCCGGTCGCACCGCCAGCGCGTTTACCGCGCAATTGGGCTCCATGAAAGTAAATGAAGAGCTGGATGCACTGCGCACCCAGGGCCTAGATCCCATGATCTTACTGGTGCTGCCGCGCCTACTGGCCTTAATGATCACGCTGCCGTTGCTGACGTTTATCGGCATGTTATCGGGCTTGTTTGGCGGGGCTTTAGTGTGTTTGCTAGCGCTGGATATCTCATTTGCCCAGTATGTGTCTATCTTGCAGCAAGTGCCGGTGCAAAATTTATTAGTGGGCTTGGGTAAGGCGCCGATTTTTGCTTTCTTGATTGCGCTGATCGGCTGTTTAGAAGGCTTTAAGGTGCAAGGCAGCGCGCAATCGGTGGGCGAGCACACCACCTCGAGCGTGGTACAGTCTATTTTCGTGGTGATCTTACTGGATGCGATCGCTGCACTGTTTCTGATGGAGATGGGATGGTAAACGAAGTGACAATAACGCAGGCGGCCAGCCCTGAGCCTAACACTGAGCACGCTGACACAGTGATCAAGGTGCGTAACCTAGTGAACCGTTTTGGCAGTCATGCGGTTCACGAGCAGTTGAACTTAGATGTTTACCAAGGAGAAATCATAGGTGTAGTGGGCGGTTCAGGCACCGGTAAGTCGGTATTACTGCGCTCAATTGTGGGTTTGCTGCGCCCGAATGAAGGCACAGTCGAGGTGTTTGGCCAAGATTTGTTGTCCTTGTCGGACGGTGATCGCGAGCCCTTGCAGCAGCGCATGGGCGTGTTATTTCAACAAGGTGCGCTCTACTCTTCATTGACCTTGGCTGAAAACGTGGCTTTGGCCTTAATCGAACAAGCCGGTTTGTCACGCAGTGAAGCCAAACAGTTGGCGGAGCTGAAATTGGCGCTGGTGGGCTTGCCGAGCTCGGCGGCGGACAAGTATCCGTCTGAATTATCAGGCGGCATGATCAAACGCGCCGCCTTAGCCCGAGCCTTGGCGCTGGATCCAGATATTTTATTTTTAGATGAACCCACCGCCGGTCTCGACCCTATTTCGGCGGCGGCCTTCGATAAATTACTGCTCACCTTGCGCGATGCCCTGAAATTAACGGTATTTCTGGTCACCCACGATCTCGATACCCTCTATGCCTGTTGTGATCGGGTGGCTGTATTGTCGCAAAAGCGAGTGCTGGTAGTGGATACGCTAGAAAAGGTGGCCGCCACCGATGACGATTGGATCCGTGATTATTTTCATGGCCCCCGCGGACGTGCCGCGCAACAGGCCTCTGAGCAGTCTGGTGAACCACTCGCAGCCGAACCGTCTGCCAAACCGACCGCCGAACAACAGCTGAGGAGCAAATAATGGAAACCCGAGCTCACCATGTATTAATTGGTTTTTTTACCCTAGTCGTGGCCAGCAGTATCCTATTGTTTAGTCTGTGGTTAGTGAAATCAGGCAGCCAGAAAGACTCTAGCCTGTATGACATCGTCTTTCGCGAGGCGGTGAGCGGGTTAAGCGTGGGCAGTGCGGTGCAATACAGTGGTATTGGTGTCGGTGAAGTGCAGCGCTTGTGGCTGGACGAAAAAGATCCGCGCCAAGTGTGGGCCCGAGTACGCATCGCCCACGGCACGCCGATCAAAACCGATACTCAGGCACAGCTAGCGTTGGCCAACATTACGGGGGCTTCTAATATCCAGCTCAGCGAAGGCTCGCCGGGCAGCCCGCCCTTAATAAGCGAGGATGATCAGGTGCCAGTCATAGTGGCGAAGCCTTCGCCATTTGCTAAGTTGCGCCTCAACAGTGAAGAGCTATTAACGGGTTTTAAAGATCTGATTGAAAATGCGAATGCCTTGTTTTCAAAAGAAAATAGCCAGCACTTTAACCAAGTACTCCTTAACCTAGAAACCACGACCGGCGTGATTGCCGATCAAAAAAACGAGCTTGGCGAAGGCATTCAAGACCTTGCCGCCGCTAGCCTGCAAATGAAAAAGACCATGGAGCACGCCGCGCGTTTATTAGGCCAGCTAGAGGGGCAGTTTAATGAGAACGGTGAGCGCCTATGGCGTAATGCGGATGCCAGCTTGGCGGCATGGGCTAATACCAGTCAACGCTTAGATCTGCTGTTAAAAGATAATCAACCCGCATTGGCCTCAGGTTTGCATAGCCTAGGCGAGCTGGAGCCTGCACTGTTAGAGCTGCGCGCGACCTTGCAAACCTTAGGTGAGGTGTCGCGAAAATTAGAGCAAGATCCGAGCGACTTCTTGTTGGGCGGTGAACGAATTAAGGAATTTAAGCCATGAACACAGAGATGAGAGCCAAAAAATTAAAGCTGGATGTGGGTCTGCGCAGTACCTTGGCGGCCTTAATCTTCGCCAGCTTAACGGCCTGCAGTATTTTACCCAAAACCGAGCCGGTGGTGTTTTATCGTTTGCCGCCCCCACCGTCAGTCACGTTAACTCCACAGCCGCCTTTAGCCTTAACGGTGCGGATTAAACAGCCCGACAGTAGCGGTTTATTAACGGGTAATCGTATTGCTGTGGTCCCCACGACTAACCAACTCAGTGCCTATCAAGGCGCACGATGGGCGACCAGCGTGCCGATATTATTTCGTGAACAAGTGCTGGATGCGTGGCTACAAAGCGGGCTGATTGCGCATGTGATTAGTGACAGTCAATCATTGAGCGCAGACCGTGAGTTGACTGGCAGTCTAAATGCCTTTCAAACCGAATATATTAGCGGTCAACCTACTGTCGTTATCCAGTTTGATGCCCAGTGGTTAGATCCCAATAGCCGCACCCTATTGGCCAGCCGCCGCTTTAACGTGACTGAGCCTGCCGCCAATGCCGAGGTGCCTGCTATTGTCGCCGCCTTTGGTGTAGCGCAAGCCCGCTTAAGCCAACAGTTATTAGCGTGGGTGCTGGCCATGCCCACTCCGTAACGTAAGACGCGAGTTATTGCGCACTAAAAATAAAAGCCGCCACTGAGCTGAGTCAGTGGCGGCTTTTTTATATTAGGAGAAGCAACTAAGGCTGGCTGTTAGCGAGCGCCTGTTTGGCTTGTGCTTGCCACTTGCCGGGCAGGGCGGCAGCTTTTTCTAGGCTGGCGCGGGCGGCTTGCATCTCGCCTAAGCCTTGTTGCGTTAAACCAAGGTTTAACCAAGCCGCAGCCAAGGTGTTATCCACTTGTGTCGCCTGTTTAAAAGCCTCAGCGGCCGCGTTAGGCTGGCCATCGCTGTGCAATGCATTACCGAGCGCAAACCAGCCTAAGGCGTAGTTGGGCCAACGTTCAGTTACCGCCTGCCAAGCGGGCAACGCCGCTTTGGCTTCGGCGACTTTCTCGAAGGCGGCGATACTGTCGGCGGCGGCGGTCTCACTCACGCTCACCGGCAATTGGCCTGGTGCTAACACCACCATGGCCCAATGCTGGCTGCGTGCCCAAGTGGCATTAAAGCGGCTCATACTGATTAAGCTATGGGATTGCTCGCCGCTGTGCAGTCGCAATTGCTGAGCTTCTTGGTCATACCCGATTACCACCGCATAGTGCCACATAGGGGCAAAAGACAGGCCCAGATTTTGCAACACCACCACCGGATGGCCTGCATCTACTTCGCTAAGCAGCGCATCGAAACTACCGTCGAGCGGATAACTGATCCGTTGATGGCGGCGCACCGTGGCCAGCATTTCGGGTTGCACACTGCCTTCGCGGCTGGGCAAGAATACTTGTGGGATCAGCGTATCTACGCTCACCTGTTGTCCGCTGGCACCGAGCGCCATGGCCAGAGAGGCGGGGCCGCATTGAAAATCGCGCTGACTGTAAAAAGGCACGTTAGGAATATAAGACTGCTTAGGTAGCTGGGCTTCTGCCGCAGCCGATAGCTGAGGCTGGGCGGCACAACCGCTTAATAGACTTACAGACAGTAATAAAAAAACGCCCGCTAGGCGGACGTTTTTTAGGCGGCTAAAATGAGTCATTAGCGCGTGAAGGGGAATACGTTAGTTAAGCCCAGCAGATCGGTCACTAACAGAATAATGAATACGGTCAGTAAGGCACCGATCACGGCGTTAGCACCGGCTGGCATATTGTCCAGTTGGTCGGCCATTTGCAGCACTTCTTGATCAGATAAGGCCGCCACTCGAGCTTCAACTTCGCTCATTTCTACGCCATAGTTAACCAGCTGCTCTTGTACGTCGGCTCTGGCTAACAGATTGCCGATACGCTCACGTTCAGCACTAATTTGTACGGCATTTAATGCGCTTTCAGTGGACACTAATTGGCTCGGTTGCGCTTGCACCATAACCGGCATAGTGCCCATCAAGAGTGACAAAATCAGCAAGGGGTTAAGGATTCTAAATAGCTTCTTCATTTTTATGCTCCTGAATATCTTATTAGTGCGCTAGGCCGCTTAACTGCTGCGGTTAGCACTTTATATGACTTATTTATTGGCTTACTGCTTAATGGCGTCATTTTGGAACGTGTCATGATACTAAATTTCTATTTAAATAAGTGAGATAGCAAGTGACCTTCTTCCTGGACTAAGAGTGCTGTTGACACGGTTTTCGTTTGTTTTTATTTATGTATCAATAGCTTGCAATGATTTTAGGCGTTCTTGAATTGCGATAAGGATTGCGACAACACTCGACATACAAGGGCTGCGGCCATGACTAAACAACAACATGAGGCGTAAAAAACATGGATCAGACCTTTTATATTCGCTCTGCTCGTCGACGAGGGGCCGCGAGCTTAAGTAAAAAATGGCTGTGTGCCTTGCTGCTGGGCTTAAGCAGTACGAGCGCGCAAGCTCATAACACGGTCGAGCAGTTGGGAGTGCAAGTGCTCGCTGAGTTGCCTCATGATGCCGGTGCCTTTACTCAAGGGTTATTGCTGCATGAAGGGTATTTGTATGAAAGCACAGGCCTGTATGGCCAGAGCAGCCTGCGTAAAATTGATGCCAGTAGCGGCGACGTGGTGCTGCAACGCAAGCTAGACCCACGCTATTTTGGAGAAGGGCTGGCGCGAGTGGGCGAACAACTGATTCAGCTGACATGGAAATCTGGGCAGGCGCTGGTGTATGACCTTAAGGATTTTAGTCTGCAGCAGGTTTTTCACTATCAAGGCCAAGGCTGGGGCTTGTGTTTCGATGGCGAGCAGTTATGGATGAGTGATGGCTCGAGTGTTTTGCAAAAACGCGATGCTAACAGTTTTTTACTGCAAGATAAGGTGAGCGTGACGTTAAATGGTGAGCCTTTAGACCAGCTAAATGAGCTAGCCTGCGTAGGCGAACATGTGTATGCCAATATTTGGCAGGATCACAGAATCGTGCGCATTAACAAAAGCACAGGCCAAGTTGACGCCGAAATTGACGCCAGCGCGCTCATTGCCGCCAGTGGTCGCAGCCCAGATCCCGAAGCCGTGCTCAACGGCATTACTTATGACGAGCAAGCCGAAGTGTTTTATGTGACCGGCAAGCTGTGGCCAAAGATCTTTAAGGTGCAGTGGCAGCAGAAATAGCCGAAAGCGTGAAGCTGAGATCGCAAAGAAAAAGCGAAAGCAAACCCCGAGTTTTAGGCTCGGGGTTTAATTTTTCTAGCTTCTAGCTTCTAGCTTCTAGCTCCTAGCTCCCGGCTTTACCCTTTGCTTTGTTTTTCCAACATAGGCCGTAAGAAGCGGGCGGTGTGGGATGTGGGGTGAGCGGCCACGTGTTCTGGCGTACCTGTCACTAAGATTTGACCGCCGCCGCTGCCGCCTTCTGGTCCCATGTCGACAATCCAGTCGGCGGTTTTCACCACGTCTAGGTTGTGCTCTATGATCACCACCGTATTACCGTGATCCCGCAGGCGATGCAGCACGGTAAGTAGCAGCTGAATATCTTGAAAATGCAGGCCCGTGGTCGGCTCATCCAAGATATACAGAGTTTGGCCGGTATCGCGCTTCGACAGCTCTTTGGCGAGCTTCACCCGCTGTGCTTCACCGCCCGATAGAGTAGTGGCGGACTGACCGAGGCGGATATAGGACAAGCCGACGTCCATCAGCGTTTGCAGTTTGCGATGTATGGCCGGCACAGGTGCAAAAAACTCACAGGCTTCTTCTACCGTCATATCCAGTACTTCGTGAATGCTTAAATTTTTGTATTTAATTTCCAGCGTTTCGCGGTTATAGCGTTTACGCTTACACACGTCGCAAGGCACATATACATCGGGCAAGAAGTGCATTTCCACCTTGATCAGGCCATCGCCTTGGCACGCCTCACAGCGACCACCTTTCACGTTAAAGGAGAACCGGCCCGGCTTATAACCGCGCGAACGCGCTTCATGGGTAGCGGCGAACAGCTCGCGAATGGGCGTAAAGATACCGGTATAGGTGGCGGGGTTAGAACGTGGTGTACGGCCAATGGGGCTTTGGTCGATATCCACTACCTTATCTAATTTTTCCATGCCTTCTATGGTGCGATACGGTGCTGGCTGGCTGATGGTGGCCTTATTCAATTCTCGATGCGCGATGGGGAATAGGGTGTTGTTGATCAAGGTAGATTTGCCTGAGCCGGACACGCCTGTGACGCAGGTCATTAAGCCCAGAGGTATGGTGA
>JAHLFI010000045.1 GCA_018883865.1 Candidatus Oceanisphaera merdipullorum | reverse complement strand
TATGGAACCTAATAATGAAAAAAATCTGTCTAGCAATTGCTGCTACTATCGCTTTGTCTGCTTGTACTACTAACCCGTACACTGGCGAGTCACAATCTTCTAAAGCGGCCATTGGTGGTGGTTTAGGTGCTCTGGCTGGAGCCGTTATTGGTGGTGCAACTGCCAGCTCTAGCGATCGTAAGAAAGGTATCTTAATTGGTGCTGCCAGTGGTGCCGCTCTGGGTGGTGGTGTGGGTTACTACATGGACGTGCAAGAAGCCAAACTGCGCGACCAAATGCGCGGTACTGGTGTGAGCGTGACTCGTAATGGCGATAACATCATTCTGAACATGCCAAGCTCAATTACTTTTGGTGTAGACAGTGCCGATCTGTCACCTAGCTTCTACAACACCTTGAGCGGTGTGGCTTTGGTACTGAAAGAGTATGACAAAACTTACGTAAACGTAGTTGGCCACACCGACAACACGGGTTCTGCTAGCCACAATCAGCAGCTGTCTGAGCGTCGTGCCGCCGCCGTTGGCCAGTACCTGATCGGTCAAGGTGCTGCTGCTAACCGCTTCAACATCCGTGGCGTAGGCTTTAACCAGCCGGTAGCCAGCAATAACACTGAAAGCGGCCGTGCACAAAACCGCCGCGTAGAAATCACCCTGAGCCCAATGCAGTAAGCCTCTTATAGGTAACGCCGCTTAGGTGAACTGTTTTAGGTAAATAAAAATGCCCGCAACTGCGGGCATTCTTTTGCTTAAAAACCAAGCCTTTCGGGCAGTGGTTAGTTAAGCCCCTTTCTGGATTAAAAATTGATACGGCAATTGGTCTACTTGGCTAGATAGCAGGGCGTGATCCATAAATTGGCAAAAACTGGGAATATCGCGCGTGGTTGAGGGGTCATCTGCGGTGATCAGTAAGGTTTCACCTGTTGCCATACCGCGCACTTGTTTGCGCACCATCATCACCGGCTCTGGACAGCGCAGGCCTATGGCATCCAAATGATGTTGAGCCTCGAGAATAGCAGTGGTCATTAGCGGGTTACCTTGTCGTCATTACCTGAAAATAAGCCTGACTATTTTAAAGCTGTTTAAATTATGGTCAACCTTAAATCTATGAGGGATGAAGTGGGGTGGAGTGAGTGATAACCCAAAAGACACCAAATCATCAGATCTGGTGTCTTTCTCTTCGCGCTTTCCCCCTCACCATTCACATTATTTTAGCCTTACACCCGTTCAAATACGGTTGCTATGCCTTGGCCGAGGCCGATGCACATGGTGGCGATGCCAAAGGTGGCGTCTTTATTTTCCATCAGGTTTAACAGCGTGGTGGAGATACGTGCGCCCGAGCAGCCTAACGGGTGACCCAAGGCGATGGCGCCACCGTTGAGGTTCACTTTTTCGTCGACGACATCTAACAAGCCCAGTTCTTGCAGCACAGGAATAGATTGAGCGGCGAAGGCTTCGTTAAGCTCAAACAAGTCAATGTCGCCAATGGCTAATCCGGCGCGCTTTAGCGCCTTATATACCGCCGGCACAGGACCGTACCCCATAATGGCTGGGTCACAACCGGCCACCGCCATGGCGCGAATGCGTGCGCGGGGCTTAAGGCCGAGTGCCTTGGCTTTGGTGGCAGACATCACCAACATGGCCGCAGCGCCATCCGATAAGGCCGACGAAGTACCGGCGGTGACGCTGCCATTTACTGGATCAAATACTGGGCGCAACTTGGCCAGTGATTCCATGCTGGTATCGGGGCGGATCACTTCGTCGGTTGTAAACAAGGTCAGGCTGCCATCACTGCTATGGCCATTGGTGGGCAAGATTTCATTGGCGAAACGCCCAGCCGAGGTAGCTTCATAAGCCAAGCGATGGGATCGTACCGCGAAGGCGTCTTGCTGCTCGCGACTCACCTGGTACAGGTTGGCCAGCATTTCTGCGGTGAGGCCCATCATGCCTGAGGCTTTGGCCACGTGGATCGCCAGTTTGGGGTTAAAGTCTACGCCGTGGTTCATGGGGACGTGGCCCATGTGCTCCACGCCGCCAATCATAAATACTTCGCCGTCGCCGACCATAATGGCGCGGCTGGCATCGTGCAGCGCCTGCATTGATGAGCCGCACAAGCGGTTTACGGTCACCGCCGCCACTTGCTTGGGTAAGCCGGCCAAGAGGGCAGAGTTGCGGGCAATGTTATAACCTTGCTCCAGCGTTTGCTGAACGCAGCCCCAATAAATATCTTCGATATCGGAGGCCGCAAGCGCTGGGTTTCTTGCCAGTAAACCTTGCATTAGATGTGCGGACAAATCTTCGGCCCGAACGTGGCGAAAGGCACCGCCCTTAGAGCGACCCATAGGAGTACGAATGCAGTCGACAATCACGACTTCGTTTAGTGTCTTATTCATGCGTTGCCTCCTGCGCTATTGGGTAAAAGATTTTGTGATCTATAGCCATTTGGCGCAAGCCGTCACTCACCTGATAAAGTGGACCTAAGTGAGCGAACTTATCCGCTAATGCTACATAGTTGCTTAAACCCATGTTATCGAGATAACGGAATACACCCCCGTGAAAGGGCGGAAAACCTATGCCATACACCAGCGCCATGTCCGCTTCGGCGGGTGAGCCGATGATGCCTTCTTCTAGGCAGAGCACCACTTCGTTAATCATGGGGATCATCATGCGCGCTATCGTGTCTTCGGCACTTAGTTCCAGCGGCGAACCGGCAATTTGCGCAAGTAGTTGCTGGCTGTCGGGATCTAGGTCTTTCTGCAACTTGCCTTTGGGATCCGTGTTATAGGCGTAAAAGCCTTTGCCGTTCTTTTGGCCAAAGCGTTGTTGCTCATACATCACATCGATAGCATCTTTGCCGGTCTTGCTCATGCGCTCCGGAAACCCTTGAGCCATGACTTCTGCTGCATGATGACAGGTATCAATACCCACCACGTCCAGTAAGTGCGCCGGGCCCATGGGCCAACCGAATTTTTTCTCCATGACTTTATCGACGGCCACAAAATCCGCGCCATCACGGACTAACTGATTAAAGGCAAAGAAGTAGGGAAACAGCACTCGATTGACGAAGAAGCCCGGGCAGTCGTTCACGACTATGGGTGACTTACCCATGGCCGCTGCATAAGCCACTACTTTATTAATAGTATCGTCGGAGGTTTGCACGCCACGAATAACTTCCACTAAAGGCATGCGGTGCACGGGATTAAAAAAGTGCATGCCGCAAAAGCGCTCCGGATGTTTTAGATTTTTAGCTAATGCGGAAATAGGAATAGTGGAAGTATTAGAAGCAATGACAGTATCTGCACCGACCGCGGCTTCCACTTCTGCTAGCACTTGGCCCTTAATTTTCGGGTTTTCGACCACGGCTTCTACTACGGTATTTACGCCTTGCCAGCCGTCGTAGCTCAGCGTGGGCGTAATGCTGGCCAGTACTTGCACTAGCTTTTTACCGTCGATTTTACCGCGCTCTAGCTGTTTATTTAATAACTTGCCCGCTTCGCTCATGCCCAGCATTAAGGCGTGATCGTTAATGTCTTTCATCACTACAGGTATGCCACGGGATGCCGACTGATAAGCGATGCCGCCGCCCATGATGCCTGCACCCAGTACCGCTGCTTTTTGGGTAGGAACAGCCGCTTTGGCGGCACGCTTTGCTTTGCTTTTAATAAACTGGTCGTTGAGGAATATGCCGACTAAAGCGCGTGCTACCGACGTTTGAGTCAGCTGAATGAAGTGTTGCTGTTCGAGTTTCAGGGCGGCATCGCGGGTGAAACTTGCTGCGGCTTCCATGGTCTTTACCGCGAGCATAGGAGCGGGATAATGAGAGCCAGCTTGAGCTGCGACCATGCCTTTGGCGGTGCTAAAGCTCATGGCGGCTTCGAGTTTATCCAAGCTGAGCGGTGTAATTTTTTTGGCGCGCCTAGTTTGCCAATCTTGTTGACCAGCGGCCGCATCTTTTAATAGCTGTATGGCTGAGGCTTCAAGCTGCTCGGTATTAAGGATGGCATCCAGTACGCCTACTTTTAAACAGTCATCGGCACTATGGTCTTTACCGGTCGTGATCCACTCCATGGCATTATCGGCGCCGATTAAGCGCGGTAATCTTACCGTGCCGCCAAAGCCCGGCATGATACCGAGCGTAGTTTCTGGTAAGCCGATGCGCGCCGTGGCATCGCCGATACGAAAATCTGTGGCGAGTATGCACTCGCAGCCGCCGCCCAGCGCGTAGCCTCGTATCACAGAGACTGTGGGGTAGGGCAAGTCTTCGATACGATTAAAGATGTGATTGGCTTGGGACAGCCAGTCCGCCAGCGTGGCTTCTGGTAAGTCGAACATGGCTAAAAATTCGGTAATATCGGCGCCAACAATAAAGGCATCTTTATCGCTGGTGAGCATAAGGCCGGTAATGCCTGAGCTTTGTTCTAGTGCGCTTATGGCCTCGCCAAGTGATGCGACTGTGGCGCTATCTAGCTTATTTACGCTGCCTTGATTGGCAAAACAGAGCTTAGCAATACCGTCTGTTAGTAAGGTGATGGAAAGGGCTTCGCCTTGGTAGATCATTATCATGTCTCCTTGGTTACGAGGGACCAAACACCATAGAGCTGCTCAATTCCTAATATGGAGGAAGGGCAGAGATAGAATTACTATGGACAGAAAAATAGCCGACTTCAACCGCTAGTTTAAACGAACGTTTTAATTGTGTGCTGGCGCTATCTACGGCAAAAATATCAGCGTCTAGTGGTGCAAAAGATGACAATTCGACCGGATTCAGCAACAATGTTGCGCTATTTTTATTGTTTAAAATCTGAGACTAAAACTCAATGTTAGGTGCTTTTCTCAACTGAGAGTCTGATCTGGGAGTAAGTACCGTGAATATGTCTCCCTACCTGATCCCTGCCGCCCCCTTAGTGTGGGAGCAGGAGATTAAAAAAAGTCGTTTTATTGCTTACATAGGGCACACTCCTACTCCCGAAGATGGCAAGGCATTTGTGGACGCCATTCGCGCCAAAGAACCTGCGGCTCGGCATCATTGCTGGGCATTTGTGGCAGGTCAGCCCACAGACTCACGAGTATTAGGTTTTAGTGACGACGGCGAACCCTCAGGTACTGCTGGTAAGCCGATGCTGGCGCAATTGCAAGGCTCGAACGTTGGCGAGATCTCGGCGGTAGTGGTGCGATATTTTGGTGGTATTAAATTGGGTACCGGCGGGCTAGTGCGCGCCTATGGCGGCACCTTATCGCTGGCCTTAGCGGAATTAGCGCTCACGGAGCGGCGAATTTTTTCTGAGCTGAGTATTAGGCTGCAGTACAGTGAAATGCCAATAGTGGAGTTTTTATTAATGGAATTTAAAGGCCACTGGCAAACCGTGACATACGGTGCCGAGATCAGTGGCGTATTGGCCGTGGAAAGCAGAACCGTGGCGGACTTTTGTGTTCAACTGCGAGATCGTAGCCAAGGAAGAGTCGTTGCCACGCCGTTAGCGCTGGGCGCGGTCTGAATCATTAGTGTATTGGAAGTACCATGCATATTCGCACCATCATTCGCATCGTCGGCATCTTAGTCGCGCTATTTAGTGTGACTATGCTGGCGCCGGCCTTAGTGGCCTACATCTATCGAGATGGTGCCGGCCTCGATTTTTTTAGTGCCTTCGTGATCTGCTTAATATTAGGCTTAGTGCTGTGGTTCCCCAATCGCACCCACACCAAAGAGTTGAGGTCGAAAGAAGGCTTTCTAATCGTGGTCTTGTTTTGGACGGTACTGGGTAGTGTGGCCGCTATTCCCTTTGTGCTCAGCAAAGAGCTGGATATGACGATGGCAGAAGCCTTCTTCGAAGCCTTCTCCGGCCTTACCACCACGGGAGCCACAGTGATCAGTGGTCTCGACTCCTTACCTAAGGCGATTTTATTCTATCGCCAGATGCTGCAGTGGCTCGGCGGCATGGGGATTATCGTCTTGGCGGTGGCCATCTTGCCGATCTTAGGCATAGGCGGCATGCAGCTGTTTCGCGCGGAAATACCTGGGCCTGTTAAAGATAATAAGGTGGCGCCCCGCATTGCCGAAACCGCCAAAACCCTGTGGTATATCTACTTAGTGCTCACTATTAGCTGCGCTTTATTGTTGTGGTTGGCGGGCATGAATATGTTCGATGCAATTTGTCATTCATTTTCGACTATCGCCATCGGCGGTTTCTCTACTTACGATGCGAGCATCGGTCATTTCAATAGTCCGATGATCAATCTGATTATCGTGGTATTTTTATTAATAGCCGGTGTTAATTTTAGCCTGCATTTTGCCGCCTTTGCTAACCGTGGCTTGAGATTGTCTGTGTATCGCTTCGATCCAGAAGTGAAATTTTTCTTAGGCGTGCAAATCGTACTGACACTGATTTGTATGTCGATATTACTGGCTCATCAAGTGTATAGCGACCCTTGGCAGGCATTAGACCAGGCCTTGTTTCAGTCGGTCTCTATTGCGACTACTGCAGGATTTAGCACTACTGGCTTTGCTCAGTGGCCGCTATTTTTACCCGTATTGCTAATGATGGCCTCCTTTATTGGCGGTTGTGCAGGCAGTACCGGTGGTGGCATGAAGGTAGTGCGCATCATGCTGCTGAACTTGCAGGGAATGCGGGAGTTAAAGCGCTTGATCCACCCCAGAGCCGTGTATCGGATTAAACTTGGCAATAAAGCATTAGCTGATAAAGTGGTGGAAGCAATCTGGGGATTCTTTGCGGCCTATGCACTAGTGTTTGTATTGTGTATGTTGGCGTTGCTGGCGACCGGCATGAACGAATTAACGGCTTTTACCGCAGTTGCGGCTACGCTGAATAACTTAGGTCCGGGTTTAGGAGATGTAGCCGCTAATTTTGGCACCACGTCTGAGGCCGCTAAGTGGATCATGATTTTGGCTATGTTGTTTGGGCGTCTTGAAATTTTTACCTTGCTAGTACTGTTTACGCCAGCATTTTGGCGTAGCTAAGAGGAGTCTATGGAAAAACTGTTGGTACTTTATTCATCCCGTAATGGCCAGACCAAGAAAATTATTGATGCTATGCAAGGCGAGTTTAGCGACTATCAAGTCGAGTTGGCCGACTTGCATGGTCCTATTCGTAAAAATTTAAGTAAGTACGATAAGGTGCTGATTGGAGCCTCGGTACGGTATGGCAACTTTCATCCCGACTTGTTTAACTTTATCGATATTCACAGTGAACAACTGGCCGCAGCCGATGCGAGCTTCTTTTGCGTCTGCCTCACGGCGCGCAAACCCGAGAAAGCGAATCCAAGTAGCAATGCCTATATCAAGAAATTCCTAGTGAAGTCCCGCTGGCGTCCCAGAACCATAGGTGTGTTTGCAGGAGCCTTGCAATATAGCCAATACACTTGGTGGCAGACCAGTATCATTCAACTGATCATGAAGATGACCGGGGGCAGCACCGACACTAACCAAGACGTAGAGTTTACCGATTGGGACAAGGTACAAGAGTTCGCCCAGCGCATTGCACAAGACAAGTACTAAACAATAAAGTGAGAGGCAGTGGGCTGCCTCATATAAGCCAGAAACGCAGTTAATGGCTAAAGAAACAGAGCGAGTAGCAGCCCAAATACAGCAGTAGCACAAGTTTCGTACAAAACAAGTTCAGTCTTCGTACGATACGGTTTTATTTCATATAAATGACAAAAAGCCCTTGCGCCAAAAGCAGAGATCTCTATACTCGCCTCCACTGACACGGGGCAAGGCGCTCACGGTCACAAGAGTTTGAATCAACGGTAAATAAGTTTGAAACAAACACTTGACGAATACAGAGGAATGCGTAGAATACGCATCCCGACCTGAGATACGGTCACGCTCTTTAACAATTTATCAAGCAAACTGTGTGGGCACTTAGCAGCACGTTGAGAACAA
>JAHLFI010000044.1 GCA_018883865.1 Candidatus Oceanisphaera merdipullorum | reverse complement strand
GTCAACCGTCAAATGGCCATGGTCAACAAAGGCTCCTGCAATGTTGACACTCGCGCCGTCCATGGCGCTCAACGGCTTTGCCGAGCGCCGCATGGAGGCAGCTTAAGCGAGTTGACGGAGGCAAACCACGGCATCTTCGTGCTCTACTGACTTGTGCCTAAGAGACAGGCTTACGGCTTATCGCTAGCTGAAGGGCTAGCATCAAACGAATAGCGCTTAGCCGTCAGTAAACGCTTCACCCCTTCTAGCACTAATAAGCCAACCGCAAGCCAAATGGCGATATAGGTCGGCCATTCGCCGTCATTAATGCTTTCGCCTAACAACAGCGACACGAACACCAGTAACACCGGCTCCACATAGCCCAAGAGGCCAAATAGGCTCAGCGGTAAACGGCGGCTGGCCACTATGTAGCATACCAGTGCCAGCGCACTGATCATGCCTAATCCCAAGACCAGTACCCACAACAAAGGGCGAGCGCTAAAGGCAGAAAACGGCTGTTCACTGGCGAGCACAAACCAAGCGGCCACCGGCAAAATCAGCAGCATATCAACCCAAAACCCACCTAAGTTGTCTGTGCCTAAGCGGCGACGCAACAGAAAGTAAAGCGGGTAACCGAGGGCAATCAAGAGCGTCTCCCACGATACGCCGCCGGCCTGCCACACTTGATTCATTACACCCAGTGCGGCAAAGCCAACCGCCGTCCACTGTAAGCGGCTAGGCCTTTCTTGAAACACAAACCGGCCAATCACCACCAAGACGAGCGGCATCATAAAGTAACCGAGTGACACTTGCAGTCCGCGGCCATTAATGGGAGCCCACATAAAAATCCACAGCTGCACGCCCACTAAAGCCGCCGATAACGGCAGACCAAACCACAGTACTGGTTGGCGCTTCGCCCGCGCTAACAACTCAGCTACCAGCCGCCATTCGCCGCTATACAGCAAAAATAGGCCAACACAAGGCAGCGTCAGCAGCATGCGCCAGCCAAACACCACTTCGCCGTTCAAGGGGTGCAACAAACTGGCGTAATAATATAGCAACGCAAATAACATGGACGCGAATACCGACAGCGCTACGCCTCGAGTCATAAGTCTCTTCTTTTTTGGTGGGCAACGGATATAGTCTGCAGCTTAACAGCTTTAAGACACTAGATTACACTGGCGTTAAAAATAAAATCATTATATACACGCATTAATCAAGGATTATACAGCAGGGAACGCTACCCTGCCGCTCGTTAGAAATACAAACACTTATCTAAAGGTCTCATCAACATTATTTAAGGGCTCATTATCTAACGTTCCGCGCCGACGCGGCTTATATTAAGTCGGCGTATGATAATAAATGCCGCGTGCGGTGCAGCTGAGCCGTAATAGGGTGGTTGAATTTAGATGCAGGCTCACTATAAGCTTGCGCGTCTCGCTAGCGCCTTCTTCCTTCCATAATACCCACCCATTAGGATTGCCTGTATGCGCCTTACTTACCTCTTCTTTGTGCTCTGCTTATTCAGCTGCGGTGGGGCTCCCGGCACGAGTCTGTTGTTACAGCCTGTGGCGCGTTTTAACGCCAGCCTCTCTGAAACCTCGGGTCTCATTGGTTGGCAACAGGGGTTTATCAGCCATAACGACAGCGGTAATGCGCCCGAGCTATTTGTGCTAGATAAGGCGGGTAAACTCATCTCGCGCTTATCTGTAGCGGCAGAAAATCACGACTGGGAAGACCTCACAATACACGACCATACCTTGTATGTGGCGGACACGGGCAACAACGGCGGCCAGCGCCGTGGGCTCAACATCTTAGTGCTGCCGCTGGTGCCTGTGGCAAGCACACTCGAGACCATTAAACCAGCAACTCTCAAACCAGAAGCAAGCTTGCCGGTAGCCTACGCCGAGCAAACCCATTTTCAGTCTAAACACTATCAACATAACTTTGATGCAGAAGCCCTGACTTGGGTTAATGGTGAACTCTGGCTGTTTACCAAGCGCTGGCTGGATCAAAAAACGGCCCTCTATAAAGTACCGCTTTCATCGACTACTCAGTCCGAGCCGCTGCATGCCCAGCAAACATTGAATCCAAATATGTTGGTTACGGGTGCGGACTTCGATGCCAAGACCAACACCTTAATGCTCCTTGGTTACAGTAAAAGTTGGTTTAATCGCCACGCTTGGATCTGGCTATATCCGGTGCAAGACGGCCAAATACTCGAACACTTAGGACGCCAATTTACGCTGAATAAAAAGGGGCAGTTTGAAGGTATTAGTTTAGGGTTGGATGGCTTTATTTATGTCAGCCGCGAAGGCTGGAACACGCATCTGTTTCGCTCGCGCCACACATTGCAGCAATTATTAGCAGAACCTCCTCTGTTGAATAAGCGCCATTAAATAAACCCCTTAAATATGGCCGCCACAAAACAGCCACAAAAGCGCGGCCAAATTGTCATATTCCTCACCTAGCATCGGCTTTTAACCAGATTGAGCTTTTAGCTTACACGCTTAGCTGCACGCTGGTTCTCAACCCCCGAGGATTGAAATCGATGCACAATATACTAAACGTTTCCAGCCTACTGACACTGAGCTTAAGCACAACGGCGGTATTTGCCGCCGATGCCGATATCGCGGCCTTGGAACAAGCGGCACGCAATGAGGGCAAATTATACAGCGTGGGCATGCCCGACAGTTGGGCGAACTGGAAAGAGACCTGGCAAGACCTTGACCAGCTCTACGGTTTAAAACATCAAGATACCGACATGAGCTCGGCACAAGAAATCGCTAAATTTGCCGCCGAGAAAAACAATGCCACCGCCGATATCGGCGACGTCGGTGCCGCGTTTGGCCCCATAGCGCTGCGCCAAGGCGTCACCCAAGCCTATAAACCGACCACTTGGGAGCAAATCCCCGACTGGGCAAAAGATAAAGACGGCCATTGGATGCTCGGTTACACCGGCACTATCGCCTTTATCGTGAATAACGAACTGATCCACAAGGCTCCTGCATCTTGGCAAGACTTACTGGACGGCGACTACCAAGTCACGGTCGGTGACGTCGGCGTGGCCGCACAGGCGAACAGCGCCGTATTGGCGGCGGCCTTTGCGCTTGGCGGCGATGAGTCCAACATCAAACCGGCCTTAGATCTGTTTGCACAGTTAGCCAAACAAGGTCGCCTGTCTCCCGTTGACCCTAATATTGCCAATTTGGAGAAAGGGGAAGTGGAGATGGCCATTTTATGGGATTTTAACGCCCTTAATTATCGCGACCAAATTGACCCCAAGCGCTTTACCGTGCTGATCCCAAGCGATGGTTCTCTGATCTCCGGCTACACCACCATTATTAACAAGTACGCCAAACATCCTAATGCGGCTAAGTTAGCCCGAGAATACATATTGAGTGATGCGGGTCAGGTGAATCTGGCAAACGGGTATGCACGCCCCATCCGCAGTCAGGTGACCTTACCTGAGGACATAAAAGCCAAACTGCTGCCCGAAGATATGTATACGGTAGCGCGCCCCATTAGCGATCATGAAGCCTGGGACAAGAGCACTCGTACGCTATCTCGCCAATGGCAGTCGGGTGTGCTGATCCATCAAAAAAGATAACTTAAGCAGATAACCCAGCTGATAGCCCATCCGCGCAGTCATTAGAGTTTGGTGTGGGCTATCTTAAGCCGCTGTTACTGGTTATTTAATGTCGAGCCTAACCCCTGTTGTGCACAGTATGGGTGCACGGGCATGGGTTGCGCTCATCCTCATGCCTGTCCTTATGAGCAACCATTATGACTGAACCCCTCATCTTACCCACCAGCCCCAGCGCTCACCTTACCCTAGCAAAAAAACAGAGCAAAAATGACACGGTAGGGATAGAGACGCGGTTGGCAGCTAAGCCCGCGAGCTGGCGGCGCGGCTTGCCTTTGCTCTGGCTGCTGCCTTTTGCCCTGCTGTTTGGCTTATTTCAACTGGCGCCCATGTTATGGATACTGATCAACGCCTTTCAGGTTGATGGCCAGTGGGGCTTGAGTCACTTTCAAGAAATTATCGACTCGCCCTTTTATCTACAATCGTTCACTAACAGTATCGACTTGGCGCTGTGGTCAAGCCTGCTCGGCTTGTTGATTGCGGTGGCCGGCACGGCTGCGCTGCGCCAAGTGCCCGGTAAGTTACAAGATATGGTAGTGGCCTTCACCACCATGGCCAGCAATTTTTCAGGGGTGCCGCTGGCGTTTGCCTTTATCGTGCTGCTGGGCATGAACGGCGCTCTTACCTTATTGCTGCAAGAGTCCGGTATGCTCGAGGGGTTTAACCTGTACTCGCGTCATGGCCTCATCATTCTCTATACCTATTTTCAAATTCCGCTGGCCATCTTATTGCTTTATCCAGCGTTCGACGGCCTACAAGAAGACTGGCGAGATGCCGCTGCCCTGCTGGGTGCCCGCCCTTGGCAATATTGGCTACGCGTGGCGTTGCCCGTGCTAATGCCAGCCTTGCTTGGCACCTTTATCATACTGTTGGCCAATGCGTTGGGCGCCTATGCCAGCACCTTCGCGCTGATGACCAGCAACTATAACTTGGTCACCATACAAATTTCCGCGCTGGTAGCCGGTGATATTTTCCTCGAACCCCAGCTGGCCGCCGCGCTGTCGTTATTATTGATGGCGCTGCTGATGTTGGTGACTGTGGTCAATCAGTGGCTCATTCGCCGCTATCGATATGAGTAAGCCCCTATGAATAAATCCGCCAAAACCCCCTTGCTGGCTCAATTAACGGTATACGGGTTATTACTGCTGCTTGCCACCCCCATTCTGGTCACTTTGGTGTATTCCTTATCCGCACAATGGGGCGCGCATATTTTACCCCAAGGCTTTACGGTGGATTGGTATCTGGCGCTTTGGTCGGACAGCCGTTTCTTGGCCGCCTTTGGTCGATCACTGCTGGTGTGTGGCGCCGCCTTGGTGCTCAGCTTACTGTTGATACTGCCGACGCTGTTTGTGGTGTTCTATTACTTCCCTCGCCTAAAAGGCCTGATGAACCTGCTTATTTTGCTACCGTTTGCGGTGCCGCCTGTGGTGTCATCGGTCGGGTTATTGCAGCTATATGCCGGTGGCCCCTTGCCGCTGGTGGGCGGACCTTGGCTGTTGATTTTTTGCTACTTCACCATCAGCCTGCCTTTTATGTATCGCGCACTCGCCAACAATCTGGACGCCATTGCGCTCTCGGATCTGATTGATGCTGCGCACTTATTGGGCGCCAGCACTGTGGGTGCCTTTTTGCGGGTGGTGCTTCCCAATATCCGCAATGGCTTGCTGGCCGCGCTGTTTTTGTCTTTCTCCTTTTTGTTCGGAGAGTTTGTGTTCGCCAATATGCTGGTCGGTACCCGCTTTGAAACCTTGCAGGTGTACCTGTACAGCCAACGCACCAATAGTGGTCACTTCACCAGTGCCATGGTGATGTCTTACTTTATTTTTATTGGCGTCGCGACTTGGTTCGCCTTGCGCCTGCAAACTCGGAGCCGCTGATGCATTATTTGGAAGTTGCCAACCTCGCCAAGTCTTTTGCCGATACCTCAGTGTTCAAAGGCATCAGTTTCGATATCCGGAAAGGCGAGTTTATTACTCTGCTGGGCCCATCTGGCTGCGGTAAGTCGACTTTATTGCGTAGCCTAGCGGGATTGGTCACGCCAGACTGCGGACAAATCCGGGTCGCCGGAGAAGACATTACTTACCTCAAGCCCCAACTCAGAGGCATCGGCATGGTTTTTCAACACTATGCGCTGTTTCCCAATCTTACCGTGGCGGGCAATGTGAGTTTTGGCCTGACCATGCAACGCCTTAATAAAGCGGAGATTACTCGTCGCGTAGGCGACGCGCTGGAGTTAGTGGGCTTAAATGAGCGTGAGCATCACTACCCAGCCCAACTCTCCGGTGGCCAGCGCCAGCGCGTGGCGTTGGCGCGCGCCTTGGTAGTTCGCCCGCGCATTCTGCTATTAGATGAACCCCTGTCGGCGCTGGATGCGCCTATTCGTAAACATCTTCGTGAGCAGATCCGCACCATACAACGTGAGTTAGATCTCACCACTGTGTTTGTCACCCATGATCAGGAAGAAGCATTAACCTTGTCCGATCGCGTATTTGTGATGAATGAAGGCCGCATAGTGCAGGCAGATACCGCCGAGGCCATCTACACGCGGCCCGCCAACGATTTTGTGGCAGGTTTTATTGGCAACTATAATTTGCTGTCCGCCGCACAGGCCCACTCCTTACTGGGCTTACAGATACGCGGCAGACTCGCCGTGCGACCCGAGTCGATCTACATTCGAGAATTAGATAAAGAGTTAGGTAGAGAGCTAAAACAAGAACTCGGTCTAAACTATGGTTCGACCCTGTCTTTGCCTATACTCGGAAAAGTTATGGGGTATCAACTGTTAGGCAATGTGATCCGCTATCAAATCCAAGCCCTAAACTGCCTGCTCACGGTAGATCAACTGAATCGCGGCGCACAGACAATATTATCGGTAGGCAGCCATCTAGAACTGCTATTCGACTATAAAGAGGTACAAGAGGTTGCCGGATGAAATTAGCCATTTTTGATTTAGACGAAACGCTGATCGCCGGCGACTCGGCAAGCCTGTGGTTAGAATATTTAGTGGATCGCAAACTCATTTCCGCCGATATTTTAGCACAAGAAAAATGCCTGATGGCCGCCTACTACCAAGGCCAGCTGGATATGGATGCCTACATGGCGCTGACCTTAGCGCCCATTCGTTATTGGCCGGCCGAATTACTGGCGCCGCTGGTAGAAGATTTTGTGCGCCACAACGTCTTACCTTTGGTGTATGCGGATGCCAAGGCGCGATTAAATTGGCATTTGGCGCAAGGGCATACGGTGGTGATTATTTCCGCCACCGGCGAGCATCTGGTTAAACCCATAGCGCACGCGCTGGGGGTAGAGCACGCCATCGGTATTTTGCTCGATTACTGTGACGGCGCTTATACTGGGCTCACCCGTGGCGTATACAGCTATCAAGAAGGTAAGCTCACCCGCTTACAAGAATGGCTGCAACAACATGGCTTCACGCCGAGCATAAGTTACGGCTACAGTGACTCACTCAATGATTTACCGCTCTTAGAATACGTAGACCAAGCCGCCGTGGTGAACGGCGACAATAATTTATATCGATTAGGGCTTGAGCGCGGCTGGGAGTTGCTAATTTGGCGTTAATTAGCACTGCGCTGAATATTGAATCTTAGATTAAGCGCAACTTTCCAATCGAGTGAATAAAAAAGCCCCGCATAGCGGGGCTGTCTGCTCACTCTTATTGTGTAGCCAGTAAATAGCTTACATAGCCGCCTTAAACATGGCCATCACCTGTTCATGGCTCGGCTGAATGGGGTTGGTTATGCCACAGGCATCTTTCATTGCGTTGGTGGCCAAGGTAGCAAAGTCGTCCTCTTTAACACCCAAACTGCTCAAGCCTACCGGAATGCCGACCTGTTCGGATAGCTTAACGATGGCCTCGATGCACAGCTTAGCGCCCTGCTCAACACTCAAACCCTTAACGTCTAGGCCCATGGCGGCGGCGATATCGGTTTGGCGGGCACTGGCAACACTGCTATTAAATCGTTGCACATGCGGCAATAATATCGCATTACATACCCCGTGTGGCAGATCGTAAAAGCCCCCTAATTGATGCGCCATGGCATGCACATAGCCGAGCGAAGCATTGTTAAATGCCATGCCAGCTAACAGCTGGGCATAGGCCATTTGCTCGCGCGCTTCCATATCCGTGCCGTCATTCACCGCGCGCACTAAATACTCGCTTATCAAAGTCACGGCTTTAAGAGCACACGCATCGGTAATGGGGTTGGCAGCGGTGGACACATAGGCTTCAACCGCATGGGTGAGCGCATCCATGCCAGTAGCGGCGGTTAAGGATTTAGGCATCTTCTTCATTAATAACGGATCGTTTACCGACATAATGGGCGTTACGTTTTTATCGACGATCGCCATCTTAATGTGGTTTTTTTCATCGGTGATAATACAAAAACGCGTCACTTCCGAGGCCGTGCCCGCAGTCGTATTAATGGCCACCAAAGGCAATTGCGGTTTAGCGGATCTGTCCACGCCTTCGTAATCACGAATATCACCGCCATTGCTGGCCACCAGCGCTATGCCCTTGGCACAGTCATGAGGCGAGCCGCCACCCAATGAGATCACAAAGTCACAATTTTTTTGGCGAAGCAAGGCGAGCCCCGCCTCCACATTACTCGTGGTGGGATTGGCCTGCACTTCGGAGAAAATACTGGCCTTAATATCTTGTTTAGCCAATTGCTGCTGTAAATCATCGGCATAGCCGAGCTCAACCAGCGGTGGGTCTGTGACGATCAAAGCATGCTTAAAACCCAGTTGGCTTAGGTTACTTACCGCCTGCTCTATGGCACCGGCGCCAATCACGTTCACTGAAGGCATATAAAAGGTAGCTGTGCTCATATTATTATTTTCCTTAACCATGAAAAAAATAAGCAATAGCCAGCATCCATCATCGACTTGCTAGCTAAACGTATCCAACCTGAATTTAATATTTATGATTTTTTATTATGGCAAGCCACTCTAACGCTTATTTTAATGCAGTGCGTTAACCCAGATCATACTTTGCGATAGTAATGGGGAATCCTTTATCAGCTACGTTATTAACCCTTATCTTCTCGCTTTAAAACTGAAAAACAGGCAATAAAAAAGCCATAACCCCGTTAAGTAAGGTTATGGCTCAAGAGTCAGCAAGAGATTAACTCGCGGATCACAGCACATTAATGTTCGCGATGAAACGCTGGCACAAGTGGATGATCTGGCAACGCGGCTTAAATATCTTCTTTAGGATATTTGGTAAATTCACGAGAAATATCCGCATATAACTCAACGGCCCAACGCGGCAGATCATCGGAAAAACCATTCAATGGCTGACGGCGCGGGTCGTGCGGTGCTATCACCACAGAAGTACGGGCAGTGCCTACTTTATTGACCAACACAAACAGCTCTTCAATGGCAATATCACCCACCGCCAAGCAACCGGTGGATTGCGCTTTACCGTGAATATAGATATCACCCCCGAGATTTCTCCGCCCTTCTTTCGCGGCACGCATTAAATCGTACGAGTTGGGATAATCGAGGCGCATCGACAGATGAAAATTACTGTTCGGATTTAACTGGGTAATGCGGTAAATACCCTCAGGTACCTGACGATCACCTTCTCGGAGCTTAGGGCCGGAGCCACCGCTGGCTTTGCTGATCGGATAACTGCGAATAAAGGTGAAATCGCCATTGTTACGCGCCCATAGCTCAAGGGCTTTTTCTTCCTTGGTGGCCAACAACACAATTTCCTGGGGCGGATAAGTGATGTTTGCGCGCATAAAATACGGCTTCATGCGCACTTCGGCTAAATAGCCGTACTCAGACACCACGGCGTCCACACTGCTGTGCGGATAATAAGTAGCAATGGCTGCTGGCGTAGCTAAAATGGCCACAACAAGTGCTGGCAGGGTAAATCCTCGTAGAAAACGCATGCGTATAGCTGAATCCCATAAATATAAAGTTAGATGCTCAATGATAACGCGAGCATAGCTCGGTTGTAATCTGTCGTAGCAAATTTTTAATCGTCAAAAAGCTAGCCAGACTGGCCAGCACTTGTATTAGGATAAGAAAACAGCCTTTTTCACATTAATTTGGAGTCTAAGATGCGGACTACTCTTGTTGCCAGTGCGACGCTGGCCACCCTACTGCTTAGTGGCTGTAGTACTTTGCCAACACCGCCCTATTTTACAAACTCAGAAGACTCGAGCTCGAATACGTCCGTGGCGAATTCAGTAACCCTAAGCTCGGCGAACGGCCAGCGTGGAATTGCCATCACCCAAACCCAGCCGCCTATGTTAGAAAGCATCACTTTTTTTACCAATACGCTGTTTTCGAGTAAAGCCGCCGATGCCTGTGTGCAAGAATATCTTTCACCGCCAGCAGTAGATAACAACATTAAGTACTTAGGCGGAGATGCCCTCACAACGAGCGGCTCAATCTCCGGTGAAGACCGCACCTTAGGCTTCTTATACGGCAGTCATCAAATCGACTTTAAACTGGCGTTACTCGGCGAATTCAACGGCACCCACTACGGCTTTAGCGAACTGCGCTTAGCCAAGCAAGATAAGCTCAATATCAGCAATCATGACTTGCGGCCAATACTGGCCAACAGCGGCGATAGCAAGCGCGTTTATCAAACCCTCGAAGCCCTGTTTAGGGAGCTGGATGCCTGCGTAGTAGAAAACAAGTGACTGGCTTAAATACCCAAATTTAGAAAGAGGCGATAGACATACCGTAGCCAACCGTCGAATATCAGGCTCGAAAAATGCTCCTGCCATTTCGTCATTTCCGTCGTCCTTGGCGGTCGATTGCATTTGCCGAGCGCGCAAGGAGCTAGCTTGCCTCGCCGTGACGAACTTTTTAGCCTAACCGAACATACGGTCAATGTTCGCAGTAGGCTAAAAAGATGAGTGGCCAAACCCTTAGCGCGTTGGCGTTGGCGTTGGCGTAAGCGTAAGCAAGCCTGCGGCCTCTTGGCTCGGGGTTTGCAACGTATGACGTTATGGCTCATGCCTGCATTTCTGGAGATTTAACTCTAACCAGCTGCGCTGGCGCGCCAAATAAATTGGCGGCGACAAAGTAACAAACATGCTGGCTACAGTGGTTTTTGTTGGCTCAAATCAGACCCTGACTTGAAAATGTGCTCGCCATCAGGTTAACTTAATACTGTCAAAAGGAGGACGGCCTCCCCCGCCTTGGGTGTAATCATCAGGACGACCTGGCCACGTTAGATATTGGAGGGCTCAATGCCTTGGATCTATCTTCTCATAGCCGGTGTTCTGGAAATTGTATGGGCCTACTCAATGAAGCAATCTGATGGCTTCAGTCGCCTCACACCTTCACTCATCACAATTTTTACAATGATGGCCAGCTTTTGGTTGTTGTCCGTCGCCATGCGAACTATCCCGCTCGGAACTGCCTACACCATCTGGACGGGGATTGGCGCCGTAGGCGCTTTTCTCGTCGGAATTGTTTTTTTGTCTGAACCCGTCAATGCAGTAAGAATTATTGCCGCCCTCCTAATCGTTGCCGGCTTGGTACTGATGAAGCTATCAAGCGTCTAACTCGTAAGTGATTAATAATTGAGCCCCTTTTAGCATAATTAATCTATCTGGTTACGGCCTAAAGGGGCTCAAATCAGGCCGAGGGTGGCCCGTGGGGTTAGTCGGGCGACGTTGCAACGTAAACAACAGCTCAACCCAATCTAACAAACGGCGCTGATCACTGGGCGCCACCTTGCCTTCTAACCAAGGGGGACTTTTCAGGGTCATCCAAAAAGCATTCAAATACCAACGCCTCGCCTTTGGTGGTGAATTTCTTACGGATGCACGACACACGGGGCCGCTCTTTGCTGGGGCGCGTTTCTGGATAAGTTTCCGATAACCACTTACCCAAGACTCTATTTAGCGAGTGGTCTCGACTCTGGGGATAGTAATCATCGCCTGTTTATCGTTGGGTGGCTAAGTGAACTGTTAATAAAACACACCATTACGTACCAAGATTCAAGTGTGAACACCTTGACTAAGAACATGGTATTAGCCTTACCCCCTGCTTAATTTGTGATCTAAGACAAATATTTAATATAAATTAAACATACATCACCCAAAATGTGAACAATTACCTATACGCCAGTAGCGCTTTATCGAATGATAGGGGCCTAGTCGTAGTTCAAATGGAGATTGAAATGAGTACTAGTTGTTGTATCTGTGTAGCTGCATTGGACGAATCCATAGAAATAGATGGCACACAGCTGGGTAAGCTAAAAAGTTGTCTGGAGTGTTCTAAAAATGCCGGCAAGCATGTTTTTTATGAATATTCATCTTTTGGCATAAAAGCCACGCAAGATGGGAAAAAAATCGCGCTATCATTGTGTTCAAGCTGTATCACCAGCTCTACGCCAGCTCTGGCACCCATAATGATCTGTTAGCTTACTGAAGGGCGCAGCAGCGCCCTCTTGCCACTCCCTGATACAAAGCTCAAAGCAGCTCTCTACTCTACAAGCCCTACCTCTCAATGTGAGCATCCAATACACAATGTCTCGGGCTGCCAACCGATTACTGCCATCCTTAAGTGATTTTGACGCTGATGAGGATATAGAGTCAGAAAAAATGAGCGACCAAGTGGTTAGGCATCGTCATTATTCGCAAATGAATTTGCTGACCAAATAAAAAGGAATCGACAATGCGATTCCATTTTATTATGTGCAACTTTAATTCACAGCCAGTTTAATTTGCAGCGTACTCGCCAACCAACATAAAGCCCCCCAACAAGGAAAAGTGCAAACACCCAACCAGAAGCGGCACCAGCCATGATGCCAGACAAGAGCGTTCCGACGGTGCAGCCAAGCGCGACCATTGAACCCCACCCCATCAAGATGCCACCGAGGAAGGCACGACTTATTTCCGGTAAGCGTGGAAGACGTGGTTTGAAATCACCGGCAGATAATGCTGCCGCAAAGGAACCGAGAATCAGGCTGATGACGAAGACGCCGTTTTGCGACCACAAGGCTTGCTTAATGGCAGTGGCGCATCCCGAAAAAGTATCTAGACCTTCCAGCCGCGTCGGCAACCATGCCATTGCATTGCCACCCGTGCGCGCTATGCTACCGAGTTCTGCTGTCACGCCCAGAGGCCCTAGACGGAAGTAGGATAGCACAGCGATAAAGCCGACCAGCAAACCACCAACATAGACCGGCCAGCGTTGTGACCAGATAGGTAGCGGATCTGCTGTCGCCTTTTCTGCCCCTTGTGAGTTGCGATGCGCACGCCATAAAATCAGCGCGATCAAGGCGAGAGCCCCGAGTTGCAGGGTAATCGAGCCCGCGTAACCCAAGTGATGCGGCAACCAGACAACGGGGGCTTGCTGTATGCCGGACAGATACAAGCTATTCCAGCTCAGAAAGCCCAGCGCAAAGCCAAGCAAAACGCCCACCAATGCAAAGGGTGAAACTGTCGATCCTTCACCAAGGCGATATAAATGCGCGCTGATGCATGAACCCGAAAGCGCCATGCCGATACCGAAAGTGAACGCACCGGCAGCCAGTACCCAACTCAATGGACCAATATGCGCTTGGGGCGGTAATCGTCCCAGAGTGGGTAGCGGCATGAAGGCGCCGAACACCAGGTGATAACCAAGTATGCCCACGGCCAATGCAGCGAGTATGCCGAGTAGCCCGCGGGCATCACGCCGCTCAAGAAAATCGCGACTGACGCAGAAAAAACAAAACCGCGAACGCTGCAACACTATGCCAAAAGCTAGCCCCAACACCGCAGAAAGAGCTAACTCGCGACCACTCTCGGCAATGCTGCCGAGAGAGTGCGAAAACACTAATGCCGCTGCCATTACGGTGACAGCAGGCACCAGCCGTCGTGCCGGCGGCAAAAGAGATATAGCCAATTATTTGCCCCCCCACACAGTACCCGCAGGGTTGGAAATGGGCACACCTACTGCATTACCGTATTCGGTCCAAGAGCCGTCGTAATTACGTACGTCATAGCCCAGCAGTTTTTTCAATGCAAACCAAGTGTGGCTAGAACGCTCGCCAATCCTGCAATAGGTGATCACAGGTTTGCTGCCATCAACGCCCGCTGCAGCATAGATTTTTTTCAATTCATCAACTGATTTGAATGTGCCATCTGCTGCCACCGCCTCGCCCCAAGGGACATTGCTTGCGCTAGGTATGTGACCGGCGCGGACAGCCAGTTCCTGTACGCCGGCAGGTGCAAAGATTTTGCCGTTGTATTCATCCGCCGAGCGAATATCGACCAAGGCCGCATCGCTTTTCTTTTCTGCCACTGCAACCACATCCGATAAGCGTGCGCGCAAGGCAGGATTCGCTGCGCTGATCTTGATATTGCCTGCAACAGGAATTTTGTTTATGGCGACGAATGGACGATTTTCTGCTTCCCATTTATTGCGGCCGCCATCCAGCAGCTTCACTTCCTTGACGCCGTAGATATCAAAAATCCATGCGCCCCATGCTGCAAACCAGTTATTGGTGTCACCATACAGGACAATGGTGCTGTCGTTATTAACACCGGCTTTGCGCAGCAAAGTTTGAAAGTTCTGTTGGCTAACAATATCGCGGCGTAAGGGGTCGACTAGATCGGTATGCCAAGCGAAGTTGACTGCGCCTGGGATATGGGCGCGTTCAAACACACCGGGATTAACGCTGACTTCTATTAATTTCAATTTTGGATTGCTGATGTTTTTTTCCAGCCAATCGGTGCTGACGAGGAAATCGCTGGGTGCAGCATGTACTGTTCCGAGTAATAAACTACCTGCAATCAGCAGGGACTTGAAGATTTTCATTGCTTCTCTCCGATGGTTAAGCAAGTCGCCATTGCAGATTTTTCTTATCCAAATCTGCCGTTAAAAACATATCAGCGGTCACATTACCTAAATGGTTTGCGATAACTAACGAAGCGTTTCCTATATCGATATTCAGAAAATACACACACATAATATACGGGCATTGCTGATGAAGTAATAAAAAAGGCCACCAAGTAGTAAACTTGGCGGCCTTTTGAATACAGTAAAGTATATTTACAACTCGCAGCGAGAGAGAAAACAGGCTGGCCGCTCGACTTTACCTTTCACGATTTAAAGGCGAAGGCGAAGGCGAAGGCGAAGGCGAAGGCGATATCAGATATAGCGGGAAGCAGTAAAGACAAGCAATCAATCTCTGGCCACAAAACGGAAAGCCAAGCTGCAGCCTACGACCGAATAATAAAAGTGGTGCCAGCGGTAGATTCAGTTAAAAGCAGGACTAAAACGCGCCGCCGCCATGCAAAACTTAGGAAAGGGTATTAGGAAAGCGTTAGGCTTATTCAGCACAAACAAAAAAGCGGTTAGAGATTTTATCTCTAACCGCTTGATTGGTATTACTTTAATTTGGTGCCCGGAGCCGGAATTGAACCGGCACGCCCTTGCGAGCGAGGGATTTTAAA